>NZ_JBQOJA010000009.1:0-94802 GCF_054971385.1 Marinococcus tarijensis
CCAGAAAATGTTTACATGGGAAGACCACGGACGATGTGTTTCAAAAAGAAGTGTTGCGCTTAAATTGACAATCTAAGTTATAAAAAAGAAGTGAATGCCTCTGTAATATGATATATCCTTCTGTGAGTCCAATAAAAGCACTCAGTAGCGTAAAGGTTTAAATTCATACGAAAAAACTTTTAAATGCTCTATTTTATTTTAAGTTGTGATGTGATACACTGCTCTAGGAAATAAAGAGAGGGTTGGATAAATCAGCCTATAAGAGAGAGGATAAGGAAGGGAGGCTGTCATATGCTAAAAGCAATGAAGCAAAAATGGATGGACAAGCGGGACCAGCTTGCCCGGCAAACAGAAGAACGGATTCAGGATTATAATACGGATCTGCAGGTACAGATGAGGCAGAGACGTGAAAATGATGATTGGACTGATGAACTTCTCAATAAAGATATTGAAAAATATTTGTATACGATCCATCCGTCATTTCTTTTAAACGACCGTGTGAATCGGGCGCTATACAACCGTCTGCTTGCCCGCGCGCAGGGAAAGTATTCGCTGACGCTTTCTGTCACAAGCGAAATGAAGCTTGCGCTCGACTTTTACAACACGGATCTTGCGGTATTTCTTCGTTTGATTGAAAAGAAAGGCTTTCAGCTTCAGGGAAATGAGGAACGTTTTCTGCTGACGCTTATGAATCGCCTCAGTGAAAACAATTACCGCATGTATAAAGAACGTTACAGCGAATTGGATGCTCACAACGCTTCCTTATCAGATGCGGTCACTTCGTATCTGCAGCAGGTGCCGCGTGCTTATCAGCTGGAAACCGGGCGACTCGACTTCTTTTATAAGTTTCTGATCAGCGAGGGCCTTCTTCCGGCAGGGACAACGAAGAAAAAGCTGAAGAAAGTAATTAAATCTTCCAATAAAAAGAGAGCAGGAGACCATCAGCTTGAGCGGATGGAGCGCCGGCTTGACCGGATTGGTTAATAGACGAACAAAACGCTGCAGAGCTGCAGCGTTTTTTATTGCTTTGAAAACCCGGTGAGAACATAATTCTTTTCGATTAGGCGTTTATGTGGCAGAATGTAGGTAAATATACAGAAGGGATGGAGAGCTGATGAGTCAAAACGAAACGAATCTCAGCACGTTTTTTGCCGGCAAATTGCAGGAAGCCAAAACTCAATTTGAGCGCACCATCGACTGTAAACACACCGCTTTTGATGATTTGTATCCGTATATGAATGAACAGCCGCAGTTTTTCTGGTATAAACGGTATGTAGCCTGGCAGGAGCTGCTTACCATGGTGGAGATCGCAGAGGAACTAAATATCGACTGGCAGAAAGAATTCAAAACGAAGCAGCAGGAGTTTATTGAAAGCAAAATACTCGATGCAAAGGTGCTCGATGACTGGTACGGAAAACAGCGTACTGAAGCATAAAGAAAGCCGGCGGGGCTCCGCCGGCTTTTTACGGTTTCTTCTATACGTCTGTTGGTTTATTAGAAGATAAAATGAGCGATCAAAACAATGACTGGAAGTGAAATAATGGTTCTTTCCAGAAAGATCAGTACAAGGTCGATAAAGCGCACCGGAAGCTTGCTCCCGAGCAGCAGACCGCCGACTTCGGACATGTAAATGAGCTGACTGACCGACAGGGCCCCGATAATGAAGCGGGTCATTTCGCTTTCAATATCCGTACCAAGAATAGCCGGCAGGAACATATCCGCAAATCCGATGAGCATTGTTTCGCTGGCTGCCACTGCCTCCGGCACCTGCATCAGCTGCAGGAGCGGCACGAACGGGGCACCGAGCCACGCAAACAACGGCGTAAATTCTGCAATAACAACTGCGATGGTGCCAAGGCCCATGACAATAGGGATGACGCTGATCCACATATCGAGCACGTTTTTTGTACCGCTGATCAGCACGGAAGACCAATGAGTGCGTGAAGCTTTTTCGAGTGCTTTTTCCCACCCGGAGGACACAGGATTTTTACCTGTATGGCCGTTCGCGATTTCCTCTGCAGGCTGTTGGTTGTAATACTCGTTCTTCTTCCGCGACAGCGGAGGGATCCGGGGCATAATGAGTGCGCATGCCACGCCGGCTGCAACAATGGTGAGATAATACGGCAGCGTGTAGGCAAGCATGTCAAGCTCCCCGAGGATTGTGATGGTGAATGTGATACTGACTACCGAGAACGTCGTACTGATAACAGCGGCCTCGCGCTGCGTGTAATGCCCGCTTTCATACTGCTGGCTTGTCAAAAGCACGCCGATTGTGCCGTCGCCTAACCATGAAGCGAGACCGTCAATCGATGAGCGGCCTGGAAGGGTAAATAACGGACGCATTAAAATCGTCAGGATCGAACCGAAAAACTCGAGCAGACCGAAATTAAGCAGAAACGGCAGAAAATAACCGGCAAAAAAGAAAACGGTAATTAAGAGAAGAATCAGGGAATAAAGCAGAAGACCACCGGTGGCGTCCCCGACAAGCCAGCCCGGTCCGATTTGAAAAAGTGTTAAAAAGGCAAAAATAAAGCCTAAAATCCGGATAAGCAGCCAGCCGTTGGTTACATGAAACAATGATACGGCGATACCTGAGGAAAACGGACGGAACCGGGCAATAATGGCACCGGCTACGGAGATGCCGATAAAAATGACGCCCATCGCAGGCAGTATACCGCTTAGTAGACCTTCGAGCCATCCGGCAAGAAGAGCCACCGGAACGGTTAACCCGTCATCAGTAGAAATGGGGACCATAAATAAAAAGATCCCAATCAATGAAGGAATAATAAATTTAAGGGCGCTCGAGGCCCTGGTGGATGGAGTGGAACTCATTTTCTTCACCTCGATATTCATACAATTTTATGTATAATTACTACAAACATTGTACTAAATTAACACGAAAGCCGCCTTTTGCAAAGAACATTTTTATCCGTCTCAAGGGAAAGGAGATACGACCAGGCTATGCCGCAATATATCTTTGACGTTGAATCCGTGTATTTAAAAGAGCCGGAAGACGAACTCCGGACGCATATAGCAGAAGTGAGAACGGAAGTAATACACCGTGAAAAAGGCGACGTTTTATTTGAAGCTGTCATTCCGGTAGCTTACCATGCTTACGGAGTCTACCCTGATGTAAAAGCAGTAGCCTCTCAGATACCCCGGCCTGCGCTGCAGCGGGAGGTGCTGTTTCGTGTGAAGCGCTACGTCAAAAAACTTCGTCCGTTTTTGTGAACCGGGATGGGTGGGCGTATGCTCAGCGGAGCAGAGGCAGAAGATCCCCAAGGGCCGTAAGCTCGTGTTCTGCCCGGAATTCATGAGTCGGGACGCTCCCGTCATGGTTGATCCAGGCGCTGTTGATACCGGCTTTTTTTGCCCCGGAAATATCAGTGTTCATATTGTCCCCGATCATCAGTGTATCTTCAGGAGCAGCGCCTGCAAGGCGCAGGGCATGAGTAAAAATGGCGGGATCAGGTTTTCCGGCCCCGAATTCGCCGCTGATAATAATGTGGTCGAAAAAAGGCACGAGAGCCGGGGTCAGTGAAAGCTTCAGCCGCTGCAGGCTTGGGGAGCCGTTGGTGAGCATCAGCAGCTGATAGTCATCCTTCAGTGTATGAAGGACTTCAAACGTATCAGCATATACGTAGGGGAGGTGACGCCGGTGCATAATAAAGCGGTCTTTAAGCCATTCGCCTGTTTCGGGCTGGTGGACGCCGTGGGCTGCAAGCGCCCGCGTCCATGTTTCTTTTTGATAGGAGGAAATGAGCCGGCTCATTTCCTGGAAGCGCCGGTGCTCAATATCGTCAAAGTGTCCCCAGAGGCCTTCAAATGCGTTAATACCTATCGTTTTAGTGAAATCATATACAGAAAGGTTCTTATACAGTTCTGGTGCAGTCTGCTGCACGGTTTCCATGAGCAGCGGTGCGTTCACACCAGTTCGTATCTCGGCGTCGAAGGCCGTGGCCCGCAGCGCTTCAGTGATGCTTTTTTTATCCCAGAGCAGGGTGTCGTCTAAATCAAAAATAAGTGTTTTCATGAAAATCCCCCTGTGAAAGTGAAAATTTATGTATAAATCATAGCACAGCGATTAATGTTTAAGAAAAAGAAATATGCCGCTGCGCCCGGAAAAGCAAATAATTCAGTTTAGGGACTGTCAAGTGAAAAGAATTAGTGTACAATGTAGGTGTGTGAGAACGCTTCATAGGAAATGACGCTTTAAAGATGCCGGAAAATGGAAATCAGGCGGATTTTTGGCCTCCTGCAGCGGGGAGCATACATATTTTTCGTATACTTGGCTGTGTAAGGTTTTGAGCACCTGCTTTAAGCATGTTAAAATATGTCTGATTTATGAAAAGGCATGTTCTCGAAGAATTGGTTGAGTCGAAGAAGGGAAGTGATGGTGGAAACTCCATTCCAAATGGTTCACCTTCATAGATATTAAACGACTAATATGATAGTTTAGAAAACTTATTGATCACATAAGCTGGGGGTATCACTCGATGAGTAAGCATCAATCCAGGGCTGAAGAAGCCTGGCAGGAATTTTATGGTCCCAATTTGGGCTATATGTGGGAACAATACGACGTGTACAAGGAAGATCCTGACGCTGTGGATCCGGAGATAAAAAGCTGGTTTGACCAGTACGGACCGCCGTCTTCAAATGGGGAAGCAGCAGTCAGCTACGCTCCTGCTGTGGATGAAAAAGACCAGGCAGTCGGTGCCGGACTTAATATGGAAAAGATCGCGTATGCAGTCAAACTTGCTGAAAATATCCGTATTCACGGTCATCTTTCTGCAGACATTAACCCGCTTCAGGAACCAAACGGAGAAACGTCATTTCTTCGCATAGAAGAATACGGATTAAGTGAAGAAGACCTTCGGACCATCCCAAAGGAAATCCTCTGTCCGGACGCTCCGGAATCAGTATCTGACGGACTTGAAGCAATCGAGCATTTAAAACAGATGTATACAAAAACCATCGCTTTTGAATTCGACCACGTCCATGACGTGGAAGAGCACCGTTGGCTCAATCGCAAGGTGGAGTCAGGCGAAATTTACAGCGCTGTGTCAGATGATAAACGCAAAGCTTTGCTGAAAAGCCTTACGGAAGTAGAAGCCTTTGAGCAGTTTCTGCAGAAAACGTTTGTCGGACAGAAACGTTTTTCTATAGAAGGAATTGATATTCTTGCTCCTATTATGGAAGAGCTGACCCACAGCGCGATGCAGGACGGGGCAAGAAATATTATGATCGGCATGGCTCACCGTGGGCGTTTGAGCGTTCTGGCCAAAGTTATCGGAAAGCCTTATGACCTGATTTTCTCTGAATTTCAGCACTCCCCGAATAAAGACCTCGTACCTTCGGAAGGTTCTGTCGGCATTAACTACGGCTGGACGGGAGACGTAAAATATCATCTGGGAGCAGATAAAAATATTAACCAGGAATCGTTTGAATCCCGTATTTCCCTGGCCAACAATCCAAGTCACCTGGAATACGTCAATCCGGTCGTGGAAGGCTATACCCGGGCGGCGCAGGATGACAGCAGCGAACCGGGCTTTCCGCAGCAGGACGGCTCTAAGGCCATGGCTATTTTAGTGCACGGCGATGCGGCGTTTCCGGGCGAAGGTGTCGTAACGGAAACCTTGAATATGAGCCGGCTGAAAGGGTATCAGACGGGCGGCACCGTGCATGTGATTGCCAATAACCAGCTCGGTTTTACAACCGACACGGACGAGGCAAGAAGCACCACCTATTCGAGTGACCCGGCCAAAGGGTACGAAATCCCGGTTATTCACGTGAACGCAGATGAGCCGGAGGCCTGTCTCGCGGCCGTGCAGCTGGCTTACGAATACAGAAACAAATTCAATAAAGACTTTTTGATTGATTTGATCGGCTACCGCCGTTATGGCCATAACGAAACAGATGAGCCGGCAGCAACCCAGCCATACTTATACGGACTGATCCGTGAGCATCCGTCTGTTCGTGAGCATTACGCGGATCATCTGGACCGAATCGGCTTCTGGAAAAAATCCGAAACGGATCAGCTGAAAGAGGATACGCTGAATCATCTGCGGGATCAATACAACAAAGTAGCAGAAGATAAAGAAGCGGAAACGGAGCTTGGACCGGTACCGGAAGAAGTGGAAAAACGCCTTCCTAAAGTTGAAACCGGCTATGACTTAAACGAACTGAAAGAAATTAACCAGGAGCTTATTACCTGGCCCGAAAACTTCAACGTCTTTCCGAAATTAAGAAAAATTCTTGAACGCCGTGGTCCGGCTATGGAAGAAGGCGGCAAAGTGGACTGGGGCCACGCCGAAGCGTTAGCCTTTGCAACTATTCTGGCAGATGGCACGCCGGTACGCTTAACCGGCCAGGATTCCCAGCGCGGTACGTTTGCGCAGAGACACCTGGTGCTCCATGACCATAAAAACGGTGATATTTATTCCCCAATGCATACGTTCTCGAAAGCAAATGCTGCCTTTGCACTCTACAACAGCCCGCTTTCCGAAAACGGGATCGTCGGTTTTGAATACGGGTATAATGTGCAGGCACCGGAAACACTGACACTCTGGGAAGCCCAGTTTGGCGATTTCGGTAACGCTGCGCAGGTAATATTTGACCAGTTTGTTTCTGCGGGCCGCGCTAAGTGGGGCCAAAAGTCCGGCATCGTCTTTCTGCTCCCGCACGGCTACGAAGGGCAGGGGCCTGAGCACTCAAGTGCAAGACTCGAACGTTTTCTGACGCTCTCGGCAGAAAATAACTGGAATGTCGCTTACCTGTCGAGTTCAGCGCAATACTTTCACCTGCTCCGGCGCCAGGCGGAATTTCTCGGAAAAGACGAAATGCGTCCGCTTGTGCTCATGACACCAAAAAGTCTGCTGCGTAATCAGACCGTCGCGAGCGAACCGGAGGCTTTCGGGGAAGGTGCTTTCCAGTCCGTAGTAGAGGACCCGCTGACAGGCAAAGACAAAAAGAAAGTAAAACGTCTGCTCGTAGGTACTGGAAAAATGACCATCGACCTGCATGAAGCACTGGCCGACGGTGAGGTGCCGAGCGATATTCATATCGTCCGGATTGAAGAGCTCTATCCGTTTCCGGAAGAAGAAATCCGTGACATCTTAGAAGCGTATCCAAACGTAAAATCGATCCAGTGGGTCCAGGAGGAGCCGAAGAACATGGGCGCATGGTATTACATGTACCCGCTCCTGCATAACCTGGCACCAAAAGGAGCATCGGTGGATTATATTGGGCGCCGCAGAAGGTCAAGTCCGGCGGAAGGCGACCCTACAATCCATAAAAAAGAACAGAACCGCATCATTCAGGAAGCCCTAAAAGGAAACGAATAAGGAGGACGCAGTCATGGCAGAGATCAAAGTACCAGAACTAGGCGAATCCGTTACAGAGGGAACAATCGCAGAATGGTTAAAGAAACCGGGGGATAAAGTCGAACAGGGAGAAAACATCGCTGAACTTGAAACCGATAAAGTGAATGTGGAAATTCCATCGGAAAAAACCGGTGTCCTCCAGGAACTGTTAAAAGAAGAGGGCGACAATGTAGAAGTCGGCGAAGTAATTGCCGTAGTGGATGAAAACGGTGAAGCCGGAGGCGGAAGCTCAGAGGAAAAAAGCTCAGAGGAAGCAGCTCCTGAAAAAGAAAGCGAAGAAAAGCAGGAAGCTTCCAAAGAGCCGGCAGCGGCTAAATCGGAAGAAGGCACGAAAGAAGAATCAAAAGAAGAATCCCCGGCAGACCGGCCGGTTGCTTCTCCTTCTGTGCGCAAATACGCTCGTGAACAGGGCATTGACCTGAACGAAGTGTCCGGGAGTGATCCGAAGGGGCGCGTCCGCAAAGAAGATGTGGATAATGAAGTAAAAGGAAGCAGCAAAAAAGAGGAAAAACAGCCTGAAAAGCCTGCTGCCAAAAGCGAGAAGGACGAATTCGAAGGCAAGCCGGTTGAACGGGTCAAAATGTCCCGCCGCCGTCAGACGATCGCGAGCCGGCTGAAGGAAGTTCAGCAGGAAACAGCGATGCTGACGACGTTTAACGAAGTGGACATGTCAGCAATCATGGACCTGAGAAAACGCCGGAAGGATACGTTCCAGGAGCAGCACGACGTGCGCCTCGGATTTATGTCCTTCTTCACGAAGGGTGTTATTGCGGCTCTGAAAAAATATCCGCTGCTGAATGCGGAAATTCAGGCTACAGAAGTGATCAAAAAGCAGTTCTACGATATCGGCATGGCTGTTTCCACTGATGACGGCCTCGTCGTACCGGTAGTCCGGGACGCCGACCGCAAAACGTTTGCTGAAATCGAACAGGAAATTATGGACCTTTCCTTAAAGGCCCGCGATAATAAATTAACCCTGAAAGATCTTCAGGGCGGTACCTTCACAATCACGAACGGTGGCGTTTTCGGTTCGCTGCTGTCGACACCGATTCTGAACGCTCCGCAGGTAGGTATACTCGGTATGCACACGATCCAGTGGCGCCCGGTGGCCATTGACCAGGATACGATGGAGAACCGGCCGATGATGTATACGGCTCTTTCCTACGATCACCGTATCGTAGACGGAAAAGAAGCAGTAAGTTTTCTCGTAACGCTGAAACAGCTGCTTGAGGATCCGGAAAACCTTCTGCTTGAAGGATAATACACGATGAAAAGGCCCGCTTTCCGGCGGGCTTTTTTCTTTGTAGAAACGCAGAAGGTATGATGTCTGCCGGTGCCCGCCCAGCGATAAGAAAACACATATTTTTTGATATTTCGCCATAATTTCTGATTTTCAGGCATTTTATCGTAAAAACAGAGCTGAAATGAAAATAAATGATTTTTTCTTCGTTTAACGCTTGCGTTCCGTTTATATCTATTGATATAATCACTTATGTGATCGTTGAGAGAACACGATATACCAAGGAGGGATAGTATGAGCAATATTAAAATGGACCGAAAAACAGCTGCGCGTATTAGAAGAGATGGAGGCGTAGTTACGCTGGACCCATTTTATTTTTGGAATCAGAAAAAAGACAAAGGCCCAGTCGATACAGTAGTACAGGTAGGCACACCTGCTGAAACTGCCAAGTATACGCGTTACCAGTTTGAAGACATCTCTGTGTACGTCCATGAACGCCTGCAGCTGAAAAAAGAATTGCGCCTATTCCTCCATGGATTTGGTCCGTTCGAACATCTCAACTGCGCGGGAGTGAAACGATTCAGCAAACCACAAAAAACAGCAGATGCTGTTTCCTAATAAGTTGAAAAACGTCCTGGCAGCAGGGCGTTTTTTTTGTAAAATTAATTAATTTCACATACTGTATTAAACAAAAAAAATAAAAATCTGATATAATAAAACCAAACATATGATCCGGTTTTTAATCCGGCAGAGGAGAATGTTCATGAGCCTACAATTTTATCTCGGGCGTTCCGGGACGGGTAAGTCCACCGCCATGCATCAAGAGATTAATGAAATGATCACCCGTGATCCCAATGGACCGCCGGTAATCGTTATTACCCCTGACCAAATGACTTTTCAGGTAGAACAGCAGCTTGTCCGCCTGTCAGAAAAAGGGATGACAAGAGCCCAGGTCTACAGCTTTCCGCGGCTTGCGTGGAAGGTTTTTCAGGAAACAGGTGGAGCGGCCAAAACCGCGCTTCAGAAAACAGGCAAACAGATGCTGATTCGCAAAGTGATCAGTGAACAGCGCAAGCATTTTCGGCTGTATGAAACGTCGAGCTATACGGACGGCTTCATTGACCAGGTGGATGAAGTAATTACAGAATGGAAAACCCACAACGTGTCCAAAGCGGCTATGCACGGTATGGTTGAAGAGCTGGAAAACAGCGGGACAAATGGGGCTGACCGCATTCTGACAGCGAAGCTCCAGGATCTTCTGCTGATTTGGGAAGAGATGGATAAGGTCATCGGTGACCACTACATTGGAAGCGAGGAGCAGCTGTTCTGGCTGACTGAAAAAGTGTCTTCTTCTGCTTACATTGCAGAAGCAGTCGTTTATATTGACGGCTTCCACCGATTCACCCCGCAGGAGCTGTCGGTAGTTGAGCAGCTGCTTCAGTACTCGCGGGATGTGCGGATCGCGTTGACGCTCGACGATTTAACGAACAAGGAAGAGGCACATCCCGCTCCGGATATGTTCAGACAGACAGCAAAAACGTATTACCAGCTGAGCGGACTGGCAGAAGCCCATGCTGTACCGGTGAATAGGCCGTACTGGTTTAATGGCGGAGCGGCAAATAAGCACGAAGCGCTGCAGCATTTAGAGAGGTTCATGGAAAACCGTTCCTATAAAACAAGTTCGGGCGGAGAGGCCGTTACGGTTAAAAATGCGGTCAACCGCCGGACAGAAGTCGAGGAATGCGCGCGTGATATTGCAGCGCTTGTCCGGGATCATGATTACAGGTATGAAGACATTGCCGTCGTAGCCAGAAACCCGGGGGACTATAGTCATATTATTGAGACCGTATTTCAGGATTACCGGGTCCCGGTGTTTGTGGATGAAACGCGTCCGGTGCTGAATCACCCGGTAGTGGAATTTATCCGATCGGCGCTTGAGACAATTGCAGAACGGTGGAGATACGAGTCGGTGTTCCGGACGTTCAAAACAGATATGCTGTTTGATGTACATGAGTCCTGGACCGAGGCGAGAAAACAGGTGGATTTTCTGGAAAATTATGTGCTCGCGCGAAACGTTAAAGAAAAAGACTGGAAAAGCGAAGAGCAGTGGGTCTACCGGTATCATGCCACCAATGTGGAGGATGACTGGGAGCATAAAGACAACCACGAGATCGAAAGAGATATTCATCAAACACGAATGCGGTTAAGCGCCCCGTTGTTCTCCCTGCAGGCACGGCTGAAAAAAGCCCGTACTGTACGGGAAAAAACGGGTGCGTTGTTTACATTTCTGGAAGAACTCCGGATACCGGAGAAGCTTGAAGTGATGCGCGATGACTGTCTCAGGCATAACCGCCTGGAAATGGCGAGAGAGCATGAGCAGATCTGGGACATGACCGTAGACCTGCTTGAACAGATGGTAGAGGTGGCTGGCGATGATAAAGCAGGTATGCAGACCTTTCAGCAGATGATGGAAGCAGGCTTTACGAAAGCTACTTTTTCGATTGTGCCTCCTTCTCTGGACCAGGTAACTGCAGCTGATATGGAGCGTTCACGGCTGCTGGGTATTAAAGTGGTCTACCTGCTCGGCGTAAATGAAGGCATACTTCCGGCCGCCCTCGAAGAAAGCAGCATGCTGCAGGAGTCCGACCGGGCCTGGCTGGAGCAGCAGGGTGTTGAACTTGAAGAAAGCGGGGAGGCAAAGCTCCTGAATGAAAACTTTCTCATTTACCGCACGATGAGCCTGCCCTCCGACAGACTGATTGTCAGCTATCCGATGGCTGATGAGGAAGGGAAGCGGCTGCAGCCTTCAATCGTTATCCAGCAGCTGCTCGACATGTTTCCGGACCAGGCGCCGGTGCTGATTCAAAACGAACCAGGTGCCTACAGTAAAGAGGGGCAGCTGTATTTTGTAAATGCTTCCATGAAAACGATGAGCTTTTTGATTGGGGAGCTCGAGCGCTGTAAACAGGGAGAGGACGTGGCTGAGCTTTGGTGGAGCGTGTACAATGTCTTTGTTAAAAACAACCGGTTGGAAAAACTGACGAACAGCCTGTTTTACCGTAATGAAGCAGTAGCGCTTTCCAGGGAGACGACCCGGGAACTGTACGGAAGGAAAATGAAAACGAGCGTATCGCGGATGGAGCAGTACGAAGCCTGTGCCTTCCGGCAGTTTGCTTCGTACGGGTTAAAGCTAAAGGAGAGGCAGCTGTATAAGCTTGAAGCGCCGGATATCGGCCAGCTGTTTCACGCGGCTTTAAAGGATGTGACGAAAGCGGTGTACCGGGACGGGCGGACATGGGAGGAGCTTTCCGAGCAGAACGCCCGCGACTATGCCGAAGAGGCGGTACATGAACTGGCTCCGGCGATTCAGCGACAGATTCTTCTAAGCAATTCCAGACACCAGTATTTACTGAAAAAGCTTGAAGAAACCGTGCAGCGGGCTTCAATGATTCTGAGCCAGCAGGCGAAATCCAGCCGTTTTTCGCCTATCGGACTTGAAGTAGGCTTTGGACCGAGCGAGGAAATTCCGCCGCTCCTGTTTGAACTGGCTGATGGCACCCAGATGGAAGTAGCGGGAAGAATTGACCGCGTCGACCAGGCGGTGTCAGACGGCGGGGTGCTCCTGCGGGTGATTGATTACAAGTCCAGTGCCAAGGACCTGCGTCCGGAAGAGGTGTTTTTCGGACTGGCGCTGCAGATGCTCGTCTATTTGGATGTTGTGCTCTCCTTTTCCGAAGAATGGCTCGGAACGAAAGCAGATCCGGCCGGCGTACTGTATTTCAACGTACACAATCCCATTATTCAGGCGGGAAGATCATGGTCCCCGGACGATATTGAACAGGAGATGATGAAGCAGTTCCGCATGAAAGGCATTCTGCCGGATGACCCCGGCATTGCCAAAATGATGGATGAACGGCTTGAGACGGCCTCCGATTCATTCATCGTTCCTGCACGACTGAATAAAGGCGGAGGGTTTAATAAACAGTCACCGGTCGTGTCAAAAGAACAGTTTGAACGCCTTCGCGGTCATATTCGTGAAAAAATCCGCCATATCGGCGAACAGCTGAGAGGGGGCGATACGAGTATCCAGCCTTTTCAGATGAAACAAAAGAAAGCATGTGACTACTGTGAATTTCATTCTGTATGCCAATTCGACCGCGGGTTTCCGGGCAACGAATTCCGGAGCTTTCGGAGCGGCGGCATGAAATGGGAGACACTGTTCCAGGAGGAGGAAAACGATGAGTCTGAGGACCATTCCTGAAAAACCGACAGACGCCCGCTGGACGGAGAGCCAGTGGGAAGCCATACACGCGGAAGGCTCCAATATTTTAGTTTCTGCCGCCGCAGGGAGCGGAAAAACTGCTGTGCTCGTGGAGCGGGTTATCCGAAAAATTACCCAGGCAGAAGATCCGGTGGATGTGGACCGGCTTTTGATCGTAACGTTTACAAACGCAGCCGCTGCTGAAATGAAAACAAGGGTGGGCAAGGCGCTCGAGGAAAAGTTAAAAGCAGACCCTGCCAACCTGCATATCCGCAGGCAGCTGGCGCTGTTAAACCGGGCGTCGATCTCCACTCTCCACTCGTTTTGTATGAACGTCATCCGGACGTATTATTACCTGGTGGATGTGGACCCGCAGTTTCGGATCATGGACCAGAATGAAGGGGCTATGATTCAGGAGGAGCTGCTTGAGGAGCTGCTCGAGGAAAACTATGCCGCTGAAAATAACGACGATTTTGTTCTGCTTGCCGACCGGCTGAATAAGGACCGGAGCGACGACTCACTGCGTGAAGCAGTACTGCGCCTGTTTCAGTATTCCCGGGCACACGCGGATCCGGCAGAGTGGCTGCAGGAGGTGGCTGAACAGTACCGTACAGACGGAAGCAGGTCGATCGAAGAGCTTCCGTGGGGGCGTGAAATGATGCAGCAGGCAGAGACTTCTCTTGCCGGCGCTGCCCTCAAGTATGAAAATGCGATTGCCGCTGCCGGACAGCCGGATGGACCGAAAGCAAACCTTAGGCTTCTGCAGGAGGAGCTTGATACGTGCCAGAGAGCTCTCGAAGCCACTACGTGGAAAGAGATGCAGCAGACGCTTGCCGGGTTCACCTTTAAAAAGCTGGCCAGCAAAAAGGAGGCGGATGCGGCGCCGGAACGGCGGGAACAGATAAGAAACAACCGGGACGGAGCTAAAAAGGTCATTCAGAAGCTTCAGGAGGAAATGGTGGCGGAAAACCCGGAGGATGCGTTAAGCGATATTGCAGCCCTCTATCCGTCGGTCCGGGAGCTCTGTCAGCTCGTGCAGACATTCAGCGAGCGGTACCACCAGGTGAAGCAAAAGCGGGCAATGATGGACTTTTCCGACCTGGAGCATACATGCCTGCAGATTCTGGCTTTTGAAGAAGCGTCGGAACATTATCGCGGGTTTTTCCAGGAAGTGCTCGTGGACGAATATCAGGATACCAACTTTGTGCAGGAAAAAATTGTTACCCAGCTTTCCTCCGGTGATAACCTGTTTATGGTGGGAGACGTCAAACAGAGCATTTACCGTTTTCGTCTGGCAGAGCCGGATCTGTTTCTGGAAAAATTCAAGCGGTACGGGGAAAGTAATGACGGCGAACGAATTATGCTCGATAAAAACTTCCGCAGTCGCAGGCAGGTGCTTGATGCCGTTAACTACTTATTCCGCCAGCTGATGGATAATGACCTTGGCGGCATTGCCTATGACAGCGAGGCCGAGCTGAAATGGGGTAACGATCAGTATCCGGATATCGGGGACATGGTAACCGAGGTGGCCGTAATTGATCAGGAGGACACTGCCGAGAATGACCCGCAGGCAGCGGAGCTGACCAACGCCCGGGCAGAGGCCCGGTGGATCGCTCAGGCGGTCAGCCATTCGATGCAGAACGGCTGGGTGACCGATCAAAAGACAGGTGAAAAGCGCCGGCCGGTGTACCGGGATCACGTGATTTTAATGCGCTCGATGCCATGGGTGAATGAAATGATGGAAGAAATGCAGGCATACGGCATTCCTGTATACGCAGAAGTGTCCGGCGGATATTTTCAGGCAGTTGAAATTCAAATCATGATTTCACTGCTGCAGATCATCGATAATCCATTGCAGGACATTCCGCTTGCCTCTGTGCTCCGCTCGCCGATTGTCGGCTGGGATGAAGAGATGCTCGCAGAAGTGCGGCTGGAGGACAAAAATGCTTCCTTTTATCAGTGTGTGGAACTGGCCGCTGCCGGTACCTCCAGTATGCAGCCCCGGGCCCAGGAGTTTCTGGAACAGCTGGAGGGCTGGCGCAGCCGGTCCAAGTATGAGCCGCTGTCAGAGTTTATATGGGCACTGCTCGAAGAAACCGGCTACCTGGACTTCTGTTCCGGGCTGCACGGAGGTAAACAGCGGCGGGCGAACCTGCTTGCACTGTATGACCGTGCCCGTGTGTATGAATCGACGTCGTTTCGCGGCGTCTTCCGCTTCCTTCGTTTTATTGAAGGCATGAAAAACCGAAAGGAAGATCTGGGCACCGCACGGGCGCTTGGGGAGCAGGAAGATGTGGTGAGGTTTATGAGCATCCATAAAAGCAAGGGACTGGAATTTCCGATTGTTTATGCTGCCGGACTGCAGAAGGGCTTTAACGTGCAGGATCAGCGGCAGCCTCTTCTGTTTCATAAAGAGCTTGGCATCGGCATGAAATATGTCGATCCGAAGCAGCGCATCAGCTGGCCGACACTGCCGCATGCGGCGATAAAACACCGCATGAAAACGGAAAGCCTTGCTGAAGAACTGCGTGTGCTGTACGTCGCTTTTACAAGGGCAGAGGAACAACTGATTCTCGTAAGCTCAATGCAGCGGGTAGAAAAGAAATTTGAAGAATGGGAGCAGAAAAGCGCCCAGGCCGGCAACACTCTTGAGCTGCACGACCGTCTGGAAGCACAGCACGCATTTGACTGGCTGATGCCCGTTTTATTGCAGCACGCGGAAGTCGACCCGTTAGAGCAGCAGACCTCAAAGAACCTGTCGGATCATTCCTCCTGGAAGGTTCATATTGTCCCGGCCTCAAACCTGCAGATCGGCACGGTGCAGGAGGAGACGTCAGCGCAGGACTGGATGCAGGCGGTGAAAAATAAAGAAGAGGTGCCGGTGGGAACGGAATGGGACGAAGAAGTCAGGCGCCGCATGTATTGGAGTTATTCCTACAAGGAGGATACCCGGCATGCGGCCAAAATTTCGGTGAGCGAATGGAAACGGCGCTCGGAAGACCCCCAGGCGGAGCAGCGGCACGCGACTACGTTTACCTCCTCCTATGCACGAAGGCCGTCATTTATGATGGAAGAAGCCGTAAGTCCGGCCGAAAAGGGAACCGTGCTTCATATCGTTATGGAGCAGCTTTCCTTTACCGGCGTCCCGGACGAAGAACGGGTGCAGCGGCTGCTTCGCAGGCTGACAGACGAGGAATACATTACTGCCGCCCAGGCGGAAAGCGTCGATACCGCTGCAGTCACGGCTTTTTTCGAAACCGAATTGGGCCGGCGCGTTCTGTCAGCCGAAACAGTTCAGAAAGAAGTTCCTATTACGGCAGGAGTAACCGGGGACGGTCTTGAAAACCGGCAGCTCCTTCAGGGAATTGCAGATCTCGTGATACAGGAAGCGGACGGCCGCTGGGTGCTGATTGACTATAAAACGGACCGGGTGCAGTCCCGGTTCCCGGGAAATCCCAAGCAGCAGCAGGAATTCTTGCGGGAACGCTACCAGACCCAGCTGGACTTATACCGCTCCTCCCTGGAGAGTATATGGGGAACGGCTATACCGGAAGCATACATTTTTGCCTTCGACGGCATGCAGACCATTCCGATGAATGGCCGATAAAAGAACGAAGAGGAGGCAATAGTTTATGCGCTTACTGCACACCGCCGACTGGCACTTAGGGCGGACGCTTGAAGGGCGTTCGCGGCTCGATGAACAACAGGCAATACTCGAGGAAATCATCCGGATTATCGAAGAAGAAAATATTGATGCGGTTCTGATGGCAGGGGATGTGTTTGACTCCGTCAATCCGCCAGCCGCTGCTGAGGAAATGTTTTATGAAGCCATGGCCAGGATGAGCGATAACGGCCGGGTGCCGGTCATCGTTATTGCCGGCAATCATGATCATCCGGAACGGCTGGCGGCCTCGCGGACGCTTTTGCAAAAGCACGGCATTCATTTGCGCGGCTACCCGGGCATCGACCCGGTGATTGTCCCGTTTTCAGAGGAGCGGCTGTACGTGCAGACGCTTCCGTATCCTTCGGAATCGAGGCTGAAGCAGGCATTTATGCAGGAAGCAACAGAATTAGATCTCCGCGATGCCTACAATCAAAAAGTGCAGGAAATTTTTCAGCGGCTTGCATCCTCCCGCCGGGCGGGAGATACGATCGTGGGGATGAGTCACCTGTTTATCGCCGGAAGCGATGCCAGTGATTCTGAACGACCGATTGAAGTGGGCGGGGCGTATACTGTAACCGCCGACAGCCTGCCGGAGCATGCCGTTTATACGGCTCTGGGTCATATGCACCGGCCCCAGGATGTACGCGGAGCGGGCGGTCCGGCCAGGTACTCCGGCTCCCCGCTTGCCTACAGCTTTTCTGAAGCAGGGCAGCAGAAATCGGTGACGATTATTGACACAAATGACAATCAGAAGGAGCCCCGTATTTCTACGATTCCTTTAACGGCGGGGAAGCCGCTCAGCATATGGAAAGCAAGAAACGGACTCGCGGAGCTGCAGCAGTGGGTGGAGGAGAAACGGGACTGGAATGCATGGGTAGAGGTGGATGTGTACGTGGAAAACCAGCTGTCCATGGAAGACATTCATGCCCTGCGGACAAAGCATACCGGCCTTCTGACGATTCGTCCGGTGTATTCCCGTCAGGAGCTTGAACCTGTGGAAAGTAAAAAACATATCCCCATTGATCAGCTGTTTGAACGTTTTTATGAAAAGCAGTCCGGCGGAGCAGTACCTGACCCGTCGGTGACCAATCTCTTTTTAGAACTTATTCAGCAAGAGGACGGATAAAATGAAGCCATTACAACTGCAGATACAAGGACTGCACAGCTTCCGCCAAAAACAGACGGTGGATTTTAAAACGCTTTGTGAAAACGGGGTATTCGGTATTTTCGGTCCGACCGGAAGCGGAAAATCATCGCTGCTCGATGCCATGACGTTAGCCTTGTACGGAAACGTGGAGCGGGCTTCCAAAACCGAAGGAATCATGAACCAGTCGGAAAACGAGCTTCGCGTCTCCTTTACGTTTTCGCTCGGCCCGTCGGTGTATCATATCGAGCGCCATTATAAACGCACTGGGGAAGCGACCATGGCAGGAAAGCTGTGCCGGTTAACCGATCAGACCGGGGAGCCGGTAGTGCTTGCAGAAAAAACAAAAGCAGTTAATCAGAAAATCGAAGAACTTCTCGGCCTCACCCTTGATGATTTCACCCGTGCGGTCGTACTTCCTCAGGGGAAATTTGCCGAGTTTCTCCATCTCGGGGGCAGTGACCGAAGCAAAATGCTCGAGCGGCTGTTTCATCTCGAGCGGTACGGCAATCAGCTGATTGCCTCTGTGAAATCCCGGAAAGCATCTGCCGAGCAGGAGGTACATAACATCGAAGCAGAGCAGCAGGGACTCGGACCGGCTTCGCAGGAGGACTTAAAAAAAGCCCGGGAAGAGCATGCCAGTTGGGTTCAGCTTGTCCAAAAGCAGCAGAAGCATGTGGAGGAACGAAGGAAACAGTACGAAGAGGCGAAGCAGAAGTTTCATTGGACCGAAGAGCTTAAGCTTCTGGAAGCCTCCATGCAGGAATGGGAAAAAACGAGGCATTCCATTGAACACAAGCGTCATACGTTAAAGGAAAATGAAATGTATGAAGCCCTGTATCCGTATGCGGACAGCTTTCAAAAATCAAGGCAGGATTACAGGGAGCAGGAGCAGGACCTAAAAGAAAAACAAAAGACGCATGAAGAGGCTGAACGCAAAAAACAGGAAGCCGGAAAAAAAGCAGAACAGAACGAAAAACGATGGGAAGAGGAAGAGCGCCTGCTCCAGGAGTGGCATCGCCGGCTCGAGCAGATCGAGACGCTGGAGGCTGAATATCAGCGGCACAATAAACTGGAGAAAGAAAAGCTTCAGGAGCTCGAAAAACAGCGCAGGTTATTCCGGGAAGCTTCTGAGCAGGTGAATGACTTACAGAAGAAAGAGCAGGAAGCGAGAGAGCTACTCGAAAAGCTCAAGCAGGACTATGCCGACGCCGAACAGAAAGAAGAGGACCTGCCGGATATGGGGGAGGCTTCGTCGCAAAAGCAATGGCTTGATGCCCTTCACCAGCAGCTGAATGAACAGCAGGCTCAGGAATCGTCCATAAAAGAAAAGTTGAACAATACTGCGGAAGAAGCCAGGGAAGCTGAAAAAGATCAGCAAACGCTTCAAAAGCGTACGAAGGAAACAGCGCAGAATATCTATTACTGGTACAGCCGGGCGGCAGTGCATATCCGGCTCATTGATCAGGAATTAAGACGCTTTGAAAAAAAGCAGCAGGCTGAACAGAAACGGCAGCTGCATGCGCTGGCAGAAGAACTGAAAGACGGAGAAGCGTGCCCGGTATGTGGAGCTGTGGAGCACCCTGCACCGGCTGCCAGCCCGGAGGAAGAAACAGAGGGGCACACAGAGGAAGAAATCGAGGCATTGCGTCGGTGGAAAACCGCCTGGGAGCATACGAAA
Organism: Marinococcus tarijensis; assembly: GCF_054971385.1. Classification (NCBI taxonomy): domain Bacteria; kingdom Bacillati; phylum Bacillota; class Bacilli; order Caryophanales; family Bacillaceae; genus Marinococcus; species Marinococcus tarijensis. The sequence continues at coordinate 19,373 of NZ_JBQOJA010000009.1, forward strand.
GTTGGCCTCCAGCATGTAGCTTCGTCGCTTTCTTACGGAGAAGAGCAGAAAGAAGAAGGTGATCCGGAGGAGACAGAGGAGAGCATCGCGTTTGCCCGCTGGGAAGCAGAAATGAAAACGGTAGACCGGCTAAAGGAACAGATGCAGGCATTGAACCGTTCGTGGGAGGATTGGAACCGGCGGAACGACCGTCTTTCTGTAAAAGCAGCCCAGCAGGAAACAGAAGCTAAAGAGCAGGAAAATAAACTGGCACAGCTTCAAAAGCAGTGGCAGGAACAAAAAAATCAGTGGGAACAGACATTTAAGCCTCTTCGCCTGGAGCAGTTTGATACAGAATACGAACAGGCGAAAGCGCGCAAAAAAACTATTAAAGCTCTCCAGCGGCGCATCGATGACGGCCAGAAGTATTTGGAGGAAAAACGGAACGAACGTGCTGTCCAGGAGCGCCACTTCTATGAGGTAAAAAGCCGGGAAGCTGTAGCGGCGTCAGAAAGGAAGCAGACTGCAGAGGCCAGGCAGGAAGCAGAACACAAGCTAAATGAACAGCTTGAAGGAAGAACCAAACAGGAGTGGAAGGACGCGGTCAACAAGCGGGAGGATGCGCTTAAAACAGAAAAAGAAGAGCTGCAGGAGCTGCAGAGAGAAGCAGAAAGGGAATACGAGCGAACGAAAGCCTCAAGCAGGGAAAGCGCTGAATCGCTGCAAAAATCTGAAGTTAAACGAAAAGCAGCTGAAGACGAATGGCTTCGCCAGAAACAGCAGAAAGGTTCAGCTGTTTCTCCAGAGGAGGTGCTTGCCTATTCGTTATCGGAAGAGCAAAAAACAGAGCTGCAGCGTCAGGTGGAGGAGTTTGATACAAAACAAAAAGAATTGCAGTACGAACAGAACCGGCTGCAGGCAAAGCTTCAAAACGAACGGGTAAACGAAGAGACATTTAATAAAATAGAGCAGCAGTACAACGAAGCTTCGGACGAGTGGGATAATTACAAAGAAACGCTTGGCGGAATCAAAGAAAAGCTTGAAGATATCGAACGGAAAGTAGAACGTTATCAGGAGCTCGAACAAAACCGGATCGAGAGACAGGCAGAAAAAGAGCGGCTGGCAGATCTTGACCAAATTATGAAGGGAAGAAAATTTGTCGAGTTTCTGGCCGAAGAACAGCTGGTGCAGGTGACAAGAGAGGCTTCCCAGCGGCTGCACGCCTTAACGAGAGGACGCTATGCCATTGAAGTAAACGAGCAGAATGCTTTCGTTATTCGTGATGATGCAAACGGAGGAGTATACCGTCCGGTTTCCACGCTTTCCGGGGGAGAGACGTTTTTAACCTCCCTTGCTCTTGCCCTTTCACTCTCAACATCCATTCAGCTGAAAGGGCAGTATCCGCTGGAATTCTTCTTTTTGGATGAAGGATTTGGCACGCTTGATCAGGACCTGCTTGATACGGTGATGGAGGCCCTGGAAAACCTTCACGGGGAATATTTATCGGTAGGGGTTATCAGCCACGTCCCGGACATGCAGCAGCGGGTGCCAAAACGGCTGATGGTTACTCCGGCAAGCCCTGGGGGTAATGGATCGACTATAACGATGGAAACGATGTAGCCCCTGAGAAATCAGGGGCTTTTTATAAAAAAAACAAAAATTTCATTTACTGTAATGTAAATATTTAAATTCATAAAAAAACACCTGCCAGTTTAAAACCAGCAGGTGTGCAAAGATCATTTTTATTAATTTTGAGTATTGTTCTGGTTGTTATTCTGGTTGCCGTTTTGCTCCATGCTGTCAATTACACTGGAGTGGTCTGCTTCAAACACAAGGTGTTCCCCGTTTTCCACAATGGCATCTTTGTTTTGTGTATCCTTCGTCAGCTGACGGAAGATCCGTTCACGATGGAACGCGCTTTCGACCGGACGGGGTGATGCTTCAAATACCCGGAAGGGCTGCATTTCCAGATGAGCCGTGCCATCGGAGGCAAGAGAGTAGTTCGCGATAACGCTGTCTCTCGTTCTTGTCCAGCCCTGGTCAAATACGAAGTTACCGATGGAGTGCATGATGAATGTATTGTTGTATACTTCCGCAGACTGAAGTACGTGCGGGTGAGTGCCTACGATAACGTCAGCACCGGCGTCAGCGATGGCTTCAGTCATCTGCCGCTGACGTGTCGTCGGCGTACTGTCATACTCCTGACCGAAGTGGACGTTCACAATAACTAAGTCCGCTTCCTGATCAGCCTGCTGCACCGCATCAATGTAAGCACTAGGGTCCTGACTTGTGGAGATACCAGGGGAATTTGGGCCGGCCTGTTCCATATTCGCGTACGTAATATCGTTCACGCCAAGAGTAGCCACGTCCATGCCATTGTGCGTGCTTAACGTATACCCGTGGGCTTCATTTTCATTGGCCCCGGCGCCAACAATGTCGATGCTCGAGTTTTCAAATGCCTGAAGGGTTTCATTCAAGCCTTCATATTGATAATCCATCAGGTGGTTGTTCGCCAGGTTAACAGCGTCAAAGCCGGCGTCTTCCAACCCGTCAATCGCTCCTGATTTCGAAGAAAGGTTAATAATTTTATCGGCTTCTTCGGTTTCGTCTGGATTATCTACGATCGGATTTTCAAAATTACCAATCGTATAATCAGCAGCTTCGAGCGTTGGTTTTGCATACTGGAAGAGAGACTCATATCCTTCCTGCTCGGCTACTTCCTCCACGTGACGGCCGGTCATCATGTCACCGACCATGGCAGAGGTAAAGATGGTATCCTGCTCCTGCTCGTACTCGCTTTCAGCAGCAGAGGGTTCCACCACACGGATCAGGGTCATTGCCACCAAACAGATAATAATGCCGAGTACAGCATGTTTACCAGCTTTGCGCCGCTGGCGTTTGGTGTAGGCTAAATATTTTTCTTTGAAGTTTAATAATCGCTTGGCCATATGTAAGAACCCCTAAATTAAATAGTATAGCGTGATGATTACAAAGGTCGCAGCGGTAAGAACCAGTGTACTTGCCACGGTAGGGACGACGCCCTGGCGCTGCATCGCGTTTGCAATCAATCCCGGAACGATAACCCCGAGACCACGAAACTCGTATATTTCAAAAGGCAGAATAGGGTAAAAGTAGTCAAAGATCAGCTTTAACACAATCCCTGTAGACAACATGGCTGCAAATTTCCGGCGTCCGTATAGAATCATAATACGGGACAGTCCGTGGGCAACAATTAAATACGTCAGGAAACTAATGAGAAAAATCGTTAACAGAAAGACCGGCTGATCAAAAACAATTGCCAAATAGCCGGGCGCAATCAGCCCGGCCGGCATAATTCCTGTCTTTTCTGCGTATATCAAACTAATAATAACTCCTACGACTAATGCGATATAAAGATCTGTACCAAACAATGTTACATGGCCTCCTCGCCGACTTTACTAATGAGTGTTTCCGGTGAATCATACAGTTTTTCCATAAATTCTTCAGCAGCACCGTGAATGTTTCCAATTCCAAATATAAGCGAATGGGAAGCTTCCTGTTTCACCCGGGCCAAAATGGCATCTGCATCTTCGCCTTCCAAATTGATAACGGAATTAAAAGGCAAATCACCCTGATCAAAAGCCTGGGTAATCGGCCGTACATTTCCGCCGATAAGGATTAATTTCTCTGCCGGTAAATAAGGAAGAACGTACTTTGTGAATTCTTCGGTCCGGTCTACCCGGTCTTCACGGCAGTTGATAATGATCATCGGATTGTCAGTCATGTAGCTTGACGACCGTACGCGTGACCAGATCTCAAGCGTGGAACGGGCATCGTTTGCCGCAAAGCCGTTTACGAAGTGGGAGCGTTCCCGGCTGCCATCTTCAAGAGTGACGATCCGTAGAGCACCAGGGTCTGGATTGGCATTCAGCATACCGGAAAGTGCTGTACGCTTATCGATATCGACAGCGCGGGCTACTGCAAGGGCTGCAGCAATGTTTTCCGGAAAAAGCATATAATCGAATTTGTCGATAAAACCGTCCGGAATTTCTTCCGGGTTGGCCAGATATACTTCCGTATTTCTTTTTTCAGCTATTTCACTGAAGTAGTGAAAATAAGGGCCGTTGGACAAAATGAGCTTGCCATTGTATGGAATAGTGGAGCTGAATGCTTCTGCTACGTATTTCAGCGTTGGGCCGAGTGTTTCCATGTGGTCTTCAAATACGTTTAAAATGACGCTGACGTTCGCCTGAAGGAATTTTTCCTGCAGGACGCGCTGATAATCCGGATTGATTGCCATACATTCGCTGACAAATGCATTGGCTTCAAGACTCGAAGCGTGCTTTAGGATTTCTTTTTGTTCCCGGATATTTGGTCCCTCTAGTGAACGTTCGATTGGTTTCTCCGTCCGGTCCCAGTAAATTCTCCGTGCCTGTGTCCCGGTTGTCTTGCCAACTACTTTGTAATCAGCTTCGCTCAGCATTCCCGTAATCAGGCGGGTCACCGTTGATTTGCCGCGAACGCCGTTTACATTAATGCGCAGCGGGATCTGATCGACCCTTTTCTGATGCCGGCGCAGTTCAAAAATGCCTACTGCCGCGATCGCTATACATGAACCGTATAATAATAACATCCGATGCTTTACCTCCTTGGTACTCTCTAATATTATCTCCCTTTGAATGTCAAATAACACCAACAGTATTCCATACCCGCTTCTGCCCAGAGTAATCGTCTCATTGCAAGCGTAGAGTGTCTCTTGTGTGTAAGAGACACTCCTGCAAACAATGCCTTTACTAAGACGTTAATTCAGGAAAATAGTTACTGGGTATTTGTGTTTTCCTGTGTTTCTGTTTCCGGCGGGGTATTTAATGCGTTATTGATTTCAAGTTCTTCCGTGGTAGACAACTCAGCGTCCACCTTGAAGAAATACATAAACAGCACTAAAGCAAACAAAAAGAGGTAAGGGCCGATTTTCTTTAAAATGTTCACATTCACTTCTCCTTTATTGAGTCTGAGCAGAGCCTCCGCGGCGCTGGTCAATGATGCCCTGCATTTCTTCATCGTCATAGTCTTTAATTAAAGCCGTGACGTTTCCGAAATAGGAAGGGCCTTTGTCCGGGGCGATAAAGTAGCGGTCCCCGTATTTGTTATTGATTTCTTCAATAAGCTCAGCGTTTTCTGCCTGATCTCCATTTTCTACTGCCAGCGTTGCCTGTCCTTCGACCACATCCACAAAGGAACGGTTAGCTGCAAAAGCTTCTTCATAGCTCTGGTCTAAATATTCCATGCGGAAAATAACTTCTGCCATAGCAGTTGGAATACGTGAGCCGCCAGGGGAGCCAATCCCCATTACTGTACCTTCCTCCGGGTCCTGAATAATAGTAGGGGCAATGAAGCTTCTCGGTCGCTTGCCAACTTCGATATTATTCGGAGAAGACTCCGTTTCGTTATAGTTGTTCAACTGATTGTTTAAAAACATGCCGCCGGATGTCTGTCCGCTTCCAAAGAAATTACCAAGCGTGTTCGTAAGAGCTACGGTGTTTCCATCTTCATCCATTACATTCACGTGGGTAGTGCTGGAGTGGGTGATCGTATTTTGTCCGTCAGAAGACTCGTATCCTACTTCGTTTTCGAGTGCTTCGGTATCAAGACGCTCTTCCCGGACATTTTGTGCCAGATCGTCGATAGTACTCTCGCTCACGTATTCCTCTGTCGTAATTTCATTAAACTCCGGATCTCCTAAATTTTCAAGACGCTGATAATAAGCTTCCCGGGTAATTTCACTCATTGTATGAATGTAATCTGCTTCATTTCCCTGAAGCGCTTCGCCAATATTCAGACGCTCACCCATGCCAAGCATTTGAATCAGGGTTACGCCGGAAAGAGGAGAAGGAGCGCTGTATACATTCTGGCCTTCAAAAGTCCCCTGAGCGACATCGGGCGTCTGCACGTCATACTGCTCGAGACTCTCCGGGGTTATGTGTGAATAATCCGTCGTCAGCTGCTGGGCAATAGCTCCATCCGCGCTGTAAAAGCTTTCCGGCCCCTGTTCCTGAAGCGTGCGGAGGGTCTGGGCGTATTCTTCCTGGACGAGTGTATCACCTTCAGTAAGAAGGTTGCCATTCTCATCGAAAAAATCAGGAGAATTTTGCTGATTTAATCTTGGTTGAGCGTAATACATGCGGCTGGCCAGATAACTATTGATTTCATATCCGTTTTCGGCATAATCAATGGCCGGCTGCATTAACTCAGCAAGCGTAAACTGACCGCTGCCCTGTTCTTCATGCAGGGAAGCCATGCCTTTAACAAAACCAGGCACAGCTACATTCAAAGCACGGTTAGTCGTGGAGGCCTCCTCCCGGTAATCGTACACCGAAGGGTCGGCGTTCGGCCCGTTCATCACAAGCGCAGATCCACCGCCGCCAATTCCTGAGCCGTATGGTTCAGTTACCGTCAGGGCAAAGGAGGTGGCAACTGCGGCATCCGCTGCGTTACCTCCCTGTTCAAGGATTTTCATGCCTGCCTCTGTAGCAAGCTCGTTATCCGTACTGACCCCGTAGCCTTCATAGTCGGAACCGGAGGCTATGTCGCTTGAGGCCCCTGAACTGGAATTCGAGTCATTTTGAGCACTTTCTTCCTCTGAACTGGAGCCGCTTTGATCGCTTCCTCCAAAATTTGTTACGCCTACGTAAATGAGCAGTCCTGCTACGACTACTGCAGCAAGTATGTACGTTATTTTTTGAGCATTCACGAGTCGGGTCAAACTCCTTTCTGGATGGTCTGAGTAGTTTTTGAACGTCATTTGACTCCGCCTGTGCTTTACCTATTAACGACTAATCTATAATAAAGGCATTTATGTTGAAAAAAAAGGTCAGGAAGACCTAATGGTTTTCAAAAATTTCTCAGCCCTGTGACATCGAAAAATAGATGGAAGCATGGCGCTGGCATCCTGGGTTGAATGCCGCATGACAATTCGGGCATCGATGATCAGCATGAAGGTAAGCAGACACGCTCATAGTGTGCCAGCACTTTCCACACAAAACTGCTTCTTCGGAAAATAAAGAAGAAGGCCAGGGTTCTATAGGATGGCTCTCGCTTTCTTCATGACATGCGTGGCAGCTGTACCAACGTCCACAACAATAAAACTTCATGGCAACAATATCGACGGATGTATGATAATGGGCGCATCTTGTTTCTTCATCTAAAGAAACGCCTCGAACTTTCACATTTGAACAGCTCAAAAACTCATCTCCTTATATTAACACTCTCTATCGTATTCTAACAGTAAAAGTGCAATTTTTACGAGATGTTTTAAAAGTATGAAAATAAGGTATAATGAAAAAGCATTCCGAGTGAATGTAATGGAGAACATTGTTTGAATTTTCTTTCATTTTATCGACAACCGCTTTCAATTATGATATATTTATTTACACGCATGGACGAATGTATATCGTGGGGAGTGGTAGGCAAACCAAGCGGTAAAACGAGATTTTTAAGGAGGCTATAAAATGGAAGTACAGGAAAATCAACTGACATTCGTTCAGGAAAAGGCGAAAGAATTGTCAAACGCGATGGAATTAAGAGGGTGGGCCAGTACAAAACTCGTCCCGACGCCTCCGTATGGATATACGTTAGTAAGTATGACCGGCTGCCGGGCCTGGTTCGGAAAACGCTGGGGCATGATTAATGATGACAGGGAAAATTTCCTGAAAGTAGTGCTTGATATTCCAAAAGGAAGAACTTCCATTGAAGAAGTAAGCGAACGCCTGGATCTCGATATTGTGAATGGCAATGAGGGAAAAACCGGCGTAGAAATGATTGATAACCGGGACCGCCATACCATTGTTATTTATCTGTTCAAAGAAACTCTCGAACAGACTTCATTCCGCGACAGTGAAACCCTCGAGCTCATTAGCGATGTAAGACGCTGGTCCTGCCTGTAAAATTAAAAAATTTCTTTTAAACGCCCGGTTTTTGGGCGTTTTTTTATGCTGAGGTGCAGATGGTTCGATAAATGGGTCCGTTTTTTCTATACTTAAAAGCGAACAGAAAAGCAGGGCAAAGGAGTCCGAAGGATCGATGAAAAATATTCATGTTGACGTTAAAGCATACAGAGGGACCTATGCAGACATCGGCTATCAGCAGGGACGTTATTTAAAACATACGCCGCTCGTTCGTTACCATTATAATGAGCGTTTGAAGCGTTCACTCGCAAAATTCGATGTTCCGGTGGAAGACGTGAAAAAACTTTATCAGCTGTACGTGCCCGGTTTGTGGGAAGAATTAAAGGGGCTGGCTGAAGGGCTTGAGTGGTCTTTTCCGGATGTGCTCCAGGAGTTCAGCGGCTATCAGGCATCGAAGGTGCGCTCCGGCTGCAGCGGACTGATGGCAAACGGGATGTACATTCGAAATTATGACTATTTGCCGAGTACGTATGAAGGGCGGTTTTTGTTCACAAAGCCAGTCAATGGACCAGGAACAGCGGGGTTTGCCCAGCGGATTATCGGCCGTTCGGATGCAATGAATGAATACGGCCTTTCCATCGGGTATCATTTCGTCCACCGCATTAAGCCAAAACCCGGAATTGTCTGCTCCAACCTGCTCAGGATTGTACTTGAAACGTGCCGCACTACCGCAGAAGCGGTACGGCTTCTGCAGGAGCTTCCGCACCGGCACTCGTTCAACTACTCCATGATGGACGCCTACGGCGAGAGCGCAGTAGTGGAAGCGTCGCCCCGGGGTACGGCTGTGCGCCCGGCGGGGGAAGTAGCGTGCACCAATCATTTTAACGTGCCGTCGATGCAGGAGGAAAACCGTCATTTGATGGGCAATTCCCGGGAACGCGAAGCCCGCATCCGCTCCATTGACTGGGAACGGGAAACGGCCTACAGCGCGTTTGCCCGCTTTAATCATGATACCGACTCCATTTATTCGAATGATTACGAGCATTGGTCCGGCACTATTCATACAGCCCAGTACCTTCCCACGGAAAGAAAGATATACGTCGGAATCGGCGGAAACCGGTATCCGGTGCTTCTGCCGTTTGGAGGATGGCTGAACGAAGAGCCGCTGCGGATCACGAAAATCCGGGGGGCTGTGGATACGGACATGCCTTTTTCCTTCGAATGGTAAATAAGCCACGGTGAATCTGAAAAAAGTAAGGGAAAACAGTAGGAAACAATGGAGCAAGATGTTATAATATTTTAAAATATGCTCGAAAACAGTAGAAAGACGGGGTGCAGCATGAAAGCTTATCGTCGCAAATTCTTTTATCTGCCTTTACACCAGGAGAAGATGGAACCAATGAGTATGGATCGTGTCCGTCAGGCAGGCTTTGATATCGTTATTACACGGGACGATCTTCCGTACATGATCAGCTTCTGCCGTGAATGGCGCTCGTACTTTGAAGAAAAAGCAAAAAGTGTTCAATCCGTGTACCGCCCGTACGTAGAGGACGCTGCTGCTTTTTTTGACGACCAGGTCGAGCAGATGACACTGTGCACATCTCCGCACCATGGCACCGATAAATATATTTTACCTCTTACAGAGATGGTCAGTTCATTAATGCTTGCCTACGACGCCTTTGACCGGGTGATGGATGAATACCATCATATGCCTGCACATTTTGAAACAGCGTTAAAATATTACCGTCAGTTTAAAATGAAGGTGGACACAAATAAAGCCCAGTTTATTTTAAATCATTTGCCCGATCTGCGGTTAAGCGTAGAGTAGATATTATATTGCAGGAGAAAACCCTGGGGAGGTGCCAGGGTTTTCTCCTTTTATCACCTGTGAATTTCGTAACCGCTTTCTTATTAACGGCAGGGTTAGCTGACTGATAATTGAGAAATCACATAATTTTTAGCCATAAGAGGATATAGTTATTTACTTCATGCCCGCCTTTTGATACATTAACTTTGATCTACTCTTTAAGGATTAGATCAATCTTACATACATGGTGGTGGGTATATGAACATATTATGGGGATTGATGGGAATTGTTTTTGTCCTGTTTTTAGCTTTTTTACTCTCTTCCCGAAAAAAATCAATTCGTTTTCGTCCCGTACTCGTAGGGCTTCTGTTCCAGCTCGTATTTGCATTTTTAGTATTAGGGTCGCCTTGGGGTAGTAGTTTATTCGAAGGTCTAGTACGTGCTGTACAGTCGGTAATAGATACTGCCAGCGAAGGATACATATTCCTGTTTGGGGAAGATATTACAGCGACTGGCGCGTTTGCATTTACCGTCCTTCCAGTTATTATCTTTTTCTCCTCCCTGATCGGTATTTTGTATTATATCGGGGTCATGCAGGTCATCATCAAATTCATCGGCGGGGTGCTTTCTGCGCTTCTGAAAACGAGTAAAGCCGAATCCATGTCGGCAGCCGCCAACGTATTCGTCGGACAGACGGAGGCCCCGCTTGTAGTTCGTCCGTTTCTGCCGAACATGACAAAGTCCGAGCTGTTCGCTGTTATGACCGGGGGCCTCGGGTCGGTAGCCGGGTCGGTACTGTTCGGTTACGCCGGGCTTGGTATTCCGCTTGATTACTTGCTTGCCGCGAGCTTTATGGCAGCACCGGGCGGGCTGATCATTGCGAAGGTGATTTTCCCGGAGCCGGACCTCAGCTTAACCACGGACGAAATTAAAGTGGAAAAGGATACTGAGTCCCACAACGTGATCGACGCCGCAGCCCGAGGAGCTTCCACCGGCCTGCAGCTTGCCTTGAACGTCGGGGCGATGCTGATTGCGTTTGTTGCTTTGATTGCGCTGGTTAATCTGCTGCTTGGTGCAATTTTTGGGTTGTTTGGTGCTGACGGCATTACGCTTGAACTGCTTCTTGGCTATGTGTTCGCCCCAGTTGCCTTCATGATTGGCGTACCGTGGAGCGAAGCTCTCCAGGCCGGCGGATTTATCGGCCAGAAGCTGGTATTAAACGAATTTGTTGCATACGCGAACTTTGCACCGGAAATTGACTCCTTCAGCGAAAAATCCCAGGCGATCATTACCTTTGCGCTTTGTGGATTTGCAAACCTTTCGTCCCTTGCTATCATTTTAGGCGGCTTCGCTTCGCTGGCGCCGACGCGCCGCAATGATATTGCTCAAATGGGTCTGAAGGCAGTAGCAGCAGGGGCTTTAGTATCACTCTTGAGTGCATCGATTGCCGGCATGTTTGTGCTGTAAGCTCAGAACTATCGCAGGCGCTCCTTTTCGAAGGGGCGTCTTTTTGTATCAGGGACGGCTTCACAGCAGGTAATATGCTACAATAAACAAATACTCAGATGATTAGGAGGCTTATCATGATTCATGAGCAGTGGAAGAATAGTGAAACCTTAAGATATGTAACATGCAGGCATGCGCAAGCAGCCAAATACAAGGTGGACAGCGTGTTGACCCCGGGGAGGCAGTATCCGGTAAAAAACGAAACCGATGAATTTATTTTCATTATCGACAACACCGGACGTATCGGCGGGTTTTACAAAGACTACTTTGAAGAAGCATAAAAAAGGGAGCTGCAGCGGCTGCAGCTCCCTTTTGGTTTACATAATGTAATTATGATAAGAAAAAGCATCAGCTGACACTACCGAAGACATCCAGGAGGATAAACGTTTGGCAAGGAAATCCCGATCAGCATCAAGCGTTGCTACATGATAGGAATGGTCGAGCCACTCAAATGATTTAAAGGATGAAGCAAGGTTTTCGTATATAGCGACAGCATTGGCCGGTGGCACAACGTGATCGACTCGTGATGCTGCGACAAACGCCGGGCATGAAATAGAGGGTACCTGTGGGCGTACGGTAGCGGTTAATTCAAGCAGAGAATGTACTGAAGCTGTCGGAACGTAAGAATACGTGATCTCTTCTTCCTGAGGGGCCCGAATATCAGGACACTCTTCTTTAATGAAAGCAGCAGATGTCTGCGTAACTGCACGCTCCATCTCCGGAACGTCTAAAGCAGGGTTTATTAAAGCAACACCAGCAGCATCCTGAAAGAAAGCGGCGGTGTGGAGAGCAAGAGTCCCTCCCATGGACTGTCCTACAATGAAAACACGACTGTGCTCAGCGCGAAGCGACCGGTACGCGGTATGAATGTCCCTGATCCAATCCTGGTGCGTAAAGCGTCCAAGATCTTGATAGGAGGTGCCATGACCCTGTAGTCTGGGAGCATAAACAGTAAAGCCATCTTGGGCCAGCTGGCGGCATACATACTGTACGCTCTGCGGGGTGCCTAAAAAACCGTGACAGACCAGTACAGCCGTTTCACCACCAGGCAAATAAAGTGATTCAGCGCCAGGAAGCACCCGGGGAGCCTTAGGCATGAACATTTCCTCCTTTAAAGTTAACTATTCTGATTAATTTACTAAGGATTATTATAGCTTCAGATATAAAGTTTGTCAATTTGAGGAGGTTCAAAATGCAAACAGTATTTGTATACGGCACATTGTTGCAAGAATTAAACAATTATCACTACATTGAAAATAGTATATATAAAACAGTACAAGGGAAAGTGAAAGGTTTTTTATACAATACAGGTCCGTACCCTGCGATTGTTGTCGATGAAAACGGAATGGATGTTGTAGGTGAATGGGTACAAGTAGATGATTCGGCTACGAGTGTGCTGGATTGGCTCGAGCAGTACGAACAGCCGGGACAGGTGAACGAATATGAAAGGGTGTGGGTGGAAGATGCTGAGGGAGAAAAAGAAGGGTGGATATACACGTACTCCCTTTCCCAGGCAGAACGCTATCCACTTATTCCTTCAGGTTCCTGGCGTGAACATCTTTTGTCCTCTGGAGGGAGGCGGCAGGGAGGTTGAAGATATATTCAAATAGCTTTTTTGTCTCTTTCATGGAGACAGGCGTTCCATTCTCCGCCAAGAAGAATTGCAAATCCTGTAAGATAAAACCAGAGCATGAGTACGATTAGATTGCCTAAATTGCCATATACCATAGAATAATCACTAATGCTGACATAGAATGAAAATCCAAATGAAGCTGCCTGCCAGGTGAATAAGGCAATAGTAGCCCCGGGGAGGGATTCCTTCCAGGTAGTTTTACGGTTCGGCACCACTTTGTAAATCATGGCAAGGATCGCACCTATGACCAAAAAACTGATGACCCAGCGAATCCAGCTCCACAGCTGCAGGAAATAATCATCAAGGCCGATGAATCGAAAAAGAAAAGCACCGAGCGGTTCACCATAAATAGGGAGCAGAAGGGATAAAATGATAGCGAGCAGCAGGGATAAAACGATAATGATGCCCTTTCCCAACATGGATACAAAGGAAGGAAGCTTTAGTCGGTAGGCGGCATTAATTGCACGGATAATGGCAAGTGTACCCATAAGGCTCAGCCAGAGTGTAGCGGCTGTACTGAGCGACAGCAGGCCTACGGACTGGGAATTCAAAATGGCATTCAGGTTGTTCTGAATAATCGTAAAGGCTCCCCCCGGAACATAGGTGCTTATAAGCGAAAGGATATCGTCTGTATTGATGGAAAAAAAGCCGATAATACTGATCATCAGCATTAATAGAGGCAGCATGGCGAGAAGAAAGTAATAGGCCAGCTGAGCCGCGATGTCATAGATTTTATCTTCAATGCTTTTTTTAAAGAAAGATTGGAGAAAATGCATAAGATAATCCTCCTTTTTGCGGAAGTCCCTTTTTCTCATTATAATACAGAAGTAGAGAATGAGAAGAGGCGGAAAAGGAGAGGTGTATGAGAAGAGACGAAGAAGGGGACGAACGCCTCGAAGGTGAACCGGATCCGGAAGACTTTGAGCCGGGTTTGCCGCGGAAGCCGAAAAAGAAGCGCCGTGGCTTGTTCCGGATAATAGCAGTGCTGATGGCAGGGATGCTGGTTTTTCAATCCGCCTATTATTTAATTGATACCTTCCGTTTGGATACGTGGTCTTTTTTAACCGCTTCGTATCAGCTTTCCAAGCAGGAGGATGTTCAGCAGTGGCAGGAGGCTGTCACGAAAATACAGGCAACAGAAAATGGGGAAACGTCTTTTGGGACTGGTTTTTTTGTCGAAGAAGCCAGCGTTTTCATTACAAATTACCACGTGGTCGAAGGAGCGGATACTGTAGCGGTCGAAACCGGGGAGGGTAACCTGGCAGAAGCAGCGGTGGAGGCTGTAGATGAGCAGGCTGACCTTGCTGTTGTAACGCTCAAAGAGCAGTGGGATGGGGGCGGCGTTACACTTGCGGACACGAGTGCATCTACCGGTTCAGATGTTATCGTGATCGGGAATCCGCTCGGTTTTTCAGATGTCGCCAACCGTGGAGACATCATCGAGAGGGAGGACAACCAGCTGGTGCTTGACGCTCCCGTGTTCAACGGAAGCAGCGGCAGCCCGGTGCTGACAGAAGCAGGCGAGGTGGCCGGTGTGGTGTTTGCGAGCAGAGAGCAGCAGGGGGAACGATATGGACTCGCGGTACCGGTGGAGCAGGTGCATGAGGCAATCGCCCGAGCAGAAAACAATTAAAAGCAGCAAGTTACCACGGAAGGTGCAGGTTCGTGGTAATTATTTTAAATAAATAAAAATTTCATTTACCGTAATTATTATAAAAATTAATAGCATAATTAAGAAATAGATAGAAGGTTATAAATAAACATAAAAAAGCACCAGGGCACGAACACCCTGATGCCTGATATATTACATAAAAACGTTACGCGCGAGCATACTGCTCTTCAATATACTCATCGTAGCTCATTTCTTTATCGATCATACCGTCCGGAGTGAATTCAATAATCCGGTTGGCAATCGTCTGAACAAATTCATGGTCATGGGACGTGAAGAGAACGGAACCGTTAAACGACTTCAGGCCGTTGTTCAGTGCCTGGATGGCTTCGAGGTCGAGGTGGTTAGTCGGCTCATCCATAATAAGAACGTTCGCGCCGCTTAACATCATTTTGGAAAGCATGCAGCGGACCTTTTCGCCACCGGAAAGAACATCCGCTTTTTTAAATACTTCTTCGCCGGAAAAGAGCATCCGCCCGAGGAAGCCGCGAATAAATGTTTCACTCTGGTCATCCGGGGAATACTGGCGCAGCCAGTCAACCAAGTTGATGTTCAGACCTTCAAAGTAAGCAGAATTGTCTTTCGGGAAGTAGGAGCGGCTCGTGGTCAGTCCCCATTTGTAGTCGCCGCTGTCCGGTTCCATTTCGCCGGCAAGAATCTGCAGCAGAACGGTTTTTTTCGTTTCCTCTTCGCCGACAAACGCTACTTTGTCACCGCTGTTAAGGGTGAAATTGACGTTATCAAGCACTTTAACGCCATCAATGGTTTTCGACAGGTTTTCAACGGTCAGCAGGTCCTTGCCAAGCTCGCGGTTTGGCTTAAACTGCACGAATGGATACTTTCTCGAGGACGGCTTGATGTCATCAAGAGAAATTTTATCCAGCGTCTTTTTCCGGGAAGTGGCCTGTTTGGACTTGGAGGCGTTCGCGCTGAAGCGGGCGATAAAGTCTTTCAGTTCCTTGATTTGTTCTTCTTTTTTCTTGTTCTGTTCGCGGGCCATCTTCTGGGCGAGCTGGCTGGATTCGTACCAGAAGTCATAGTTGCCGACGTACAGCTCAATTTTGTTAAAGTCGAGGTCCGCAATGTGCGTGCACACCTGATTCAGAAAGTGACGGTCGTGGGAAACGACAATGACCGTGTTTTCAAAGTTAATCAAAAATTCCTCGAGCCAGTGTACCGCCTGCACGTCCAGGTTGTTGGTCGGCTCGTCGAGAAGCAGCACGTCCGGGTCGCCGAACAGTGCCTGCGCGAGCAGTACTTTAACCTTCTGGGAACCGCTTAACGAAGACATCGGCTTCTGGTGCAGATCCTCTGTAATGCCGAGGCCCTGCAGCAGCTGGGCAGCTTCTGTTTCCGCTTCGTACCCGTTCATTTCCGCAAATTCCGCCTCCAGCTCTGCCGCTTTCATACCGTCTTCGTCGGAGAAGTCCGGTTTCATATAAATTTCGTTCTTTTCGTTCATGACTTCATACAGGCGGCTGTGGCCCATAATGACCACGTCGATAACCGTATATTCCTCGTATGCGAAGTGGTCCTGCTTCAGCACAGCAAGCCGTGAATCTTTATCCATGATTACATTTCCGCTCTGGGAATCAATTTCCCCGGAAAGAATTTTTAAGAACGTGGATTTGCCGGCCCCGTTCGCCCCAATCAAGCCGTAGCAGTTGCCGGGAGTGAACTTTATATTAACGTCTTCAAATAAAATTTGATCCCCGAACCGGAGTCCAACGTTTTGTACATCGATCATGTTCATATCTCCTTTATAAATAACAGTCTGTTTCATACTAACATGCGGCGGTTCAAAATGAACAGGGGAAGGGAAGGTTTTCCGCAGAAAAGAAAACCGGCACTGCTGTCAGAGACAGAAAAAGCATGATATAGTAAATGCAGAAAACGGATAGAGACCAAAGGAGGCATTTCGGTGGCCAAAGGATTAAGCGGACGGCAGGTGATTCTTGCCGCGTCCCGGAAAACAGAGGAAATGGAAGAGTTGATTCGGCGGCAGGGGGGAAAGCCGCTCAACTACCCGCTCCAGGGAACCTCATTTTTAAATGAAGAACAGCTTCGGGCTCCGATGCGGGCCTATCTGGATCAGCCGGTGGACTGGAGCATCTTCATGACGGGCATGGGGCTGAACGCCATGCTTGATATTGCGGAGGAGGAAGGCATCCGTGAAGCATTTGTGCAAAAGATCCAGCAGACAAAGGTGGCGGCTCGCGGCTACAAGACCGCTAATGTCTTAAAAGGTCTGGACTGCACTATTGCGGCCCGCGATGATGACGGGACGACCGAAGGCATGATCAGGGCCCTTGACGGCCACGATTTCCGGCAGAAGCAGGTGATGGTGCAGCTGCACGGGATTGAAAATCCGAGGCTCCGCCGGTATCTTGAGGACCACGGAGCCGAGGTGTATGATATTCTGCCGTATCAGCATACGCCTCCGGAAGAAGCGGTGGCATCCGCATGCCTCGAAGACCTTTTGACTGCAGGAAGTGAGGCTATCTGTTTTACGACAGCCATCCAGGTGCACGCTCTCTTTCAGCATGCCGGGCAGGCCGGCCGCACCGAAGAGCTGCAGGAAGCGCTCCGCCACCAGGTGGTTCCGACGGCGGTCGGGAAAGTAACGGCGGAAGCGTTAAAAGAACGAGGCATCGCAGACTACGTGGTGCCGGAAAACGAACGAATGGGCGCCATGATTGTCGCTTTATCCAAACATTTTGAACAATGAAAGGACTAATCCATTGAAACAACTATTCTCACGCATGCAGCGATGGAACGTACTGAATGATAAAGGCGAGTACTATGTGCTTGCTTCAGGAGCGCAAATTGCCCGGCTGTACAAAGAAGATACGGACGGGGAGCTTTCCTCCGGGGACCAGGTGGAGGCGATCAGCTGGTTTGACGAAGAAGGAAACAAGCGGCTGGATATTCATCTGCCGGAAGTAGAAGAGGAAGGCTTTGCCTGGCGGGCGGTTGTGACAAGCGACGCGGGCCATGGCATCGAAGTAGCGGTCGACGAACGGTGGAAGGCGCCGGTGGAACGGCATGACTATCTCCAGGATGAAACGTATTGGCCCGCTCCCGGGGAGTTTCTGTTTGTGCACCTGGAGTACACAGCCAGTGGCCTGAGAGCCTTTCCGGCCAGTGAAGACGACGTGCAGCAGCTTATGGCGCCGGCCCCCGCAGAGCTGCACCACACATGGATCAATGCTACGGTTTACAGTTCACCGCCGTTCGGTGCCTTTCTATTAACCGCCGACCGCTACAAAATCTTTATCCATGAATCGGACTGGACCCACCGGCCACGCGTAGGGGAAGAGCTGAAGGTGCGTATTACCCACCGCCAGGAGGACGGGTCGTTAAACGCCTCAATGTATCCGCCGAAGGAAATAGCGATCGGCAAAGACGCCCAACTGATCCTGGATCGGATCCAGCAGGAGGGCGGCACGCTCCCATTCGGGGATCGGAGCAGTCCGGAAACCATCCGGAGGGAGTTCGGTCTCAGCAAGGCAGCGTTCAAGCGGGCAGTTGGTTCGCTGTTGAAGGAAAAGCACATTCGTCAGGAAAACAATACCCTGATCCTGGAGCAATCGGAGGAGGACAAAGGGTAATGGCTTCAGATTTTACGAGACCGGGCGGCATATCATGATAGAAGAGCGGACCCTCCCAGGGCCGCTCTTCTTTATGCTGCGAAGGTGATAACCGCCGGGGACCTCTTTAGTTCGGACTTAAGCGGGAGCATGTGCCCCGTCAGCTCTGGACCTAAAGTATGTTTATGAAACGAGTGTGGCTTAAGAACAAACAGATACGGGTATGGTACATGCAATCATACTTTTGAATGGTGGTGGGACAGTGAGCAGCAAGAAGAAAAGCTCCAAAAGCAATGACAACCTTACCTATGCGTTCATGGCTGCCGGCAGTTTAATCGGCGGGGCACTGCCATTGCTGCGCAAAGATATCGGCAAAAAAACAGAAAAAAATGTCAATCAGACGGCGAAAAAAGCCCGGAAGATGAGTCCGGAACCGCTGAGCCAGGCCATTAAATCCGGCCAGAGCATGGAGAAAAAAGCCAAGGGTACGGTAAAAACCGTCAAACGGGCTGCCAAAGTATCAGCAGCTGCCTTTGCGATGGCTAAGGTTCCGAAAAAGATCAAAAAGAAAATTTACACTCTGCGCTATCACGTGGGTGAAGCCGTCATCCATACCGGCGAAAAGATTCAGGGCCCTGCGTATGACCCTGAGCGGACCGCTGCTGGGAGTGAAAACAGAAGGGAGGAGCCTTCGTCGGAAAACGGGGAGAGCGCCGCGGAAGCTTCTGAGAACAGCGGTACCGAAGAGACCTGGGAGCAGGAAGAAGAATACGAGGAAGAAAAGTTTGAAGGCACAAAAGCCTCGACGCAGCAACCGGCAAAGGTAATCAAAAAACTAAAAAAAGCATCCAATGCCTAAATGAATCTATACTAACTGGCGTACGATAATGACCATGACCGCCGGGCGAGAAAGGATACTGACGCCAAAAAAGTGGGAATGAAAGTGGTCGGATTCGGCACGAGCCTAAAAAACGTGTTCCGGGGGAAAACGAAAACGATTTTAACTAAGCTGCAGAAGCTCGGTTTTGATTCGGAAAAGTCCGAGCGCCTCGAAGAAGAACTGCAAAAAGGCAAAACGCTGCTTGTAGTTACCAATCAGGATCAAGTGGAATTTTAAGCCCTGGAGCCAGGGCTTTTTTATTTTACATAGACAACCATTTTTTTACAGATGCATGGCTGATATAATAAAACTTATGCTTTCTTTCTATATCTTCATCTTTGTCATTTCTTTTTTGCCTGAATGCTGCTCTGCAAGGAGAAGGATTAGTTATTTCCATTTTAAGCAGACTGCGAATGTCTCATCTCCTGAACAACAGCGTTCGGAAAGAAGAACGCATCCCCCTGCTGTCTCCAGGGGAATTTGATGTGCGTTTCGTAATTTATCTCCAAGGTGATCATTATTTACGGAGAATGATCGGATGCTTCTGCGGTTAAAAAATGCGAGTGGCACGATGGACGC
The DNA here is from genome assembly GCF_054971385.1 of Marinococcus tarijensis. Classification (NCBI taxonomy): domain Bacteria; kingdom Bacillati; phylum Bacillota; class Bacilli; order Caryophanales; family Bacillaceae; genus Marinococcus; species Marinococcus tarijensis. The sequence goes on from NZ_JBQOJA010000009.1 coordinate 38,899, forward strand.
CTATGCTATGGTGGAGCGGGAGCGTTTTTATCACCTAGGAGGAAGGAGGCGATAATTTGTCAGGTACCAATTCGGTAATTCCCTTATAAAATACGGCTTCACGATAGAGGTACATATGAACCTTACGACCGCTGGTTAAACAGGCGGATCATGAAACTCAGATGCCAACCGAACCTAATTCTATGACGCTTGGAGTGTTTTTTTTGACGATTTTACTGACTGCTTTACTTGTGATGATTTTTTCTTTTATTGCCGCTCTGGTTATTGCTGTCATCCGTCCGCGTTTATTGGTTAAATCCGTTTTGCCTGCGCTTGGGCTGACATTTGTTTTAGCCGTCATTACCAGCTACTTTTTCCTGCCGGCATGGACGATGCTTTCGCTGGCTGGGCCCAACCTCGTCGCCCTGCTGGTGTTCAGTGCCATTTTTTACGCCCTGGCCAGGACTTCAGGAGAAGGGGTGCCTGATAAAAGCATCAACATTTCCGCTCTTGGCGGTGCGGTGATCCTTCTTTTTCTGATTGTGCTTCTGGTACGGAGCCTGTTTGGCTACGGGGAGACCCATGAAGCGATCGATAACAACAGTCAGGTGGCGGACAACCCACCGTCGTTTTCCGAGGAGGAGACGCCTGTGCAGGTCGCACCTGAATCCGCCCGTAATAAAATGCAAAAGGCGATGTCGGAGGTGGAGAACGCGCAGTTTTATGACTTTGGAGACATCCAGGCCCAGGTGATCGACGGAGAGCCGATGTATGTCGCCAATGTGGATTACACGAACCTGTTCCGCTGGTTCCGTGGTGATGGAACGCCGGGATATTTTCAGATTTCTGCGGTCGACCCGAACGACAATTCAACCTTCGTGGAATCACCTATGCAATATACCAACAGCAGCTTTTTTAACGAGAAGCTGAACCGTGTGATTTACAGTGCCTTTCCGTCCTGGTACCAGAGCGGGAGCACCTATCTGGAGGTGGATGAGGAAGGAAAACCGTGGTACGTCCAAACCGTCTATCAAAACCGCGCCTTAACGTGGCACACGGATCACACCAACGCGCAGGTGGTAGTTGTGGACCCGGAAACAGGGGATGCGTCCAAGTACAAACCTGATAACGCCCCGTCGTTTGTTGAAAGTGTGTACAGCCCTGCGATGGCAAGTGACATGAACGACAAGTACGGAAAATATGGGCAGGGGCTTCTTAATTACATGTTTGGAAAAGAGGATGTGCTGATTCCAAATGAAAACGGCACCGAGAATAAGGTCACGCCGGTTTTTGATGCAGAGGGAAACATGAGCTACTTTACCGACTTTACGAGTCCCAATGAAGATTCGGACTCCACGCTCGGCGTATCCTTTATTGATGCCCGCACCGGAGAGCTTCGTCTGTACAACGGCGAGGAATATACAGGGGCGATGGATACCCGGGGAGCGCGCGGCATCGTGAACCGCCAGTTTCCCGAGAAGGAATGGACCGGCAGCATGCCGATCATGTACAACATTAACGGCAATGCGACCTGGGTCGTTAATACGCTTGATCCGGCAGGTTTATTCCGCCAGTACGCCTATATTAAAGCGAACGATGCCGACGTATACGCGTTTGGTGACACCGCGCAGGGAGCGCTGGAAAATTACCGCTCCGCGCTTGCCTCTACCGATGAAGGCGTGGAAGCGAGTGAAGCCAATCGGGAAGAAGCGGAAGGAACGGTCGACCGGGTCGTCATCACGTCCGGTGCTGAGGAAGCCAATCTTGTCCAGTTTAAGCTTGAGGGTGATGAAACCCTTTACGTCTACAACACGTCCAGTGATGCTGACGCTGTGCTGATGCAGGAAGGCGACGAGATCAGCTTTACAGTCAACCGCAGCGAAGACATTGGCACGGTGCAGGAGATTACCGACCAGCCGTGGTAGGGATTACGCCAGTTTTTGAATCAAACGAAGAAGCGGCTGGCACGATCCTTTATAATATAAGCAGCTCGCCCCTCAGGAATTTAACTGCCCACAGGGACATATACGTGTCTTTGAAAAGGCCCGGAGCGGGAGCGGTGTCTCAGAGCAATTGAAACAGCACCTGCCCGTGGTTATATAGAGCGGGAAAGTCATCATTTTACCGGCGATATGTCGGAATTGGCCTGAAAAGACTCCTTCGGGGGTCTTTTTTATTGCTTATGGACATAGGGAACATCGTCTCAGTTGATTTTGAGACAAACCAAAAAGCGGAAAATGGGCTTGTCCTTAAACAGCTAATAGGAACGGCTTATAGATAAAAAATGCGTGGAAAGAAATCGAATCTGAAGCTGACGGACACGTATCAAGAGTATCAGAACCGCCGGTGAAAATGGCTGGGTTCATAGCAGCATCATATTTTCATCAGCTAACGGAAATCGTTATTACAATCTAAAAGTCTGTTGGCAGCTTGGATACGTACAGAAATGCAGAGTTAAATGGTGAGCCCGGCGAGGAAAGCTCAGCATAGCATGAAGAGTATCAGTTATCGCAGTTGAAACGAACAGCCGAGAAGTTATCAAATTTGTCAGAGTGATAGTACAGAAATGAAATGACGATTAAAGGCAAGCCTGCATAGGAAATAGGAAAGTTGATTCCTGAAAGGGAAGGCGGATATAAAGCTAAAATGATAGCCTGGTGTACTTCATTTGTTTCTAGTTAACATAATATATATTATCGGAAGTTAATGATATATTGTTTCACTACCAAAGATAACTTCGTGTTTTGAGACAAAACAAATAAAAAGCACCAGTATTATTCCGTACTGATGCTTCCTTCATTACTGATGCTTCCTTCATTGGTTTGTTGGCATATTGGTTTACAGTGTGAGATCAATCGAAAAAAGCTGAAAGCTCACGTAAAACAAACCGGCGATGAGCAAGGCGTTGATCAGCCCTTCCCCAAAGGTGGATCCGGTTTTTGTCGTAAATGGGAACCGAAAGGCATAGTGCAGCGGAAACAGCAGATGAACGCCTTTGGTGGTCATCATGTCGAGTACAATATGGCTTGAAATTCCGAGGCTGATGCCCCACTGCAGCGCGAGTCCCCATCCTTCCTGCCACTGGGCAAGCGACAAAAAGACGAGCAGCACGAGCAGGAGGCTGTGGGTAAAGGTGCGGTGCCCCACCAGCTTCGAAATCAGATGGGAAACGCCCGGCACCCGCCGCCCCATCCACGAATTGGGCTGGCAGATGTCCGGCGCCAGGCCCCCGAAAACCAGGCTTGCGACATAAATACTTGTCTCCCATTCAAAAAAGGCAAATGGCACCGGCGTCAGCCACTGAACGGCCAGGCCGCCGGTGACTGCCCCGATCACATGTGTTCCTGCTTTCATGGTTGTTCAGCGTCCTTTTTGAAAGCGAGCGGATCGTTGTTACTGGTACGAAACATTTTTCCATACCGCTTCAATTACTCCGTGCTTTTTCGTATCTATAACATAGGAACCGTTGCTGTACCGGTCCACCCGTCGGTATTTTGCCGGATCAATTGTAACAGTTGTGTTTTTGGTGCGGGCCTGCAGCACCAATGGCTCGCCGTCCAGGATATAGCTTGCGATGATGCGGTGCGGTTTGGATTTGACTTCTTTCCAGAGGACGACGCCCCGCTTGGCCCGGTTTGTCATTGGAATATCATCCAGGCTCATCCGTTTCACACCGCCGCGCTGGGTGACCATGACGGCATCCTCGGTGTCGTAGGCTGACGTCACATGTGCCCCCGTGACCGTGTCCTCCTCTTTCAAATCAATGGCTTTGACGCCGGCCGCGCGGACGCCGACCGGGGAAACCTCCTGTTCATGGAAGCGGAGGCCGTAGTTTTGATAGGTAGTGAGAAACAGCTCCTGCTCCCCGTCCGTCTGGTACACGGAAAGCACTTCGTCCCCGTCCTTTACATTTACTCCGATCATGGAGCGTCCGTATCGTGAAGCCTGGTAAGCGGTCATCGCCGTTTTTTTGATCATGCCCTGGCGGGTAATGAACACGAAATAATTGGCTTCAGTAAACTCCTGGACCGGTATGACTGCCACCAGCGCATCCCCCGGATCAAGCGGGGAAACGTTGCCGATGTGCTGGCCGTTATCCTTCCAGCGGATGTCCGATAGCATATGCACCGGCAGATAGATAAACTGGCCTTTTTTCGTAAACAGCAGCAGCATGTCTGTGGTATTCATGTCGCGGAAAAACAACAGGGCGTCTTCTTCCTTCATGCCCGGCGGTTCGGTGTTGGAAGCCGCGTAGGACCGCTGGCTCGTGCGTTTAATGTATCCTTCTGCCGTAGCGGTAACAATCACGTCCTCCGACGGAATCATCACTTCGCGGTCGATTTTAAGCTCTTCGATTTCCGCTTCGATCGAGGTGCGCCGGGTGTCGTCATACTGCTTTTTGACTTCCTCGAGTTCTTTTTTCACGACCTGCTGCAGCTTTTTTGCGCTCGACAGGATGCCGCGGAGCCGCTTGATTTCTTTTTCGAGCTGGCTGGCTTCCTTTTCAAGCTGGGTCACATCGGTGTTGGTCAACCGGTACAGCTGCAGGTTCACAATGGCTTCAGCCTGCGCGTCCGTAAAGGCAAACTGCGCTACGAGGTTTTCCTTCGCATTTTTCTTGTTTTCCGACTGGCGGATCGTGTCGATCACCTGGTCGAGCACGCTGATTGCCTTAATCAGGCCTTCCACGATGTGCTGGCGCTGCTCTGCTTTGTTAAGGTCAAATTGGGACCGGTTGGTGACCACGCTCCGGCGATGGCTGATATAGGCATCAAGCAGCTGTTTTAAATTCATCAGCTGCGGGGTCCGGTTGCTGATGGCGACCATATTGAAATTGTATGACACCTGCAGGTCGGTCATTTTGTAATAAAAGTTCAGCACGCTCTGGGCATCGGCGTCTTTTTTAAGCTCGATGACGACCCGGAGGCCGGTCCGGTCTGTATCATCGCGCACCTCGGCGACGCCGTCCACTTTACGGTCGAACCGGAGCTCATCCATTTTTTTCACGAGCGTGGATTTATTCACTTCGTACGGCAGTTCGGTGATCAGAATCTGTTCCCGGCCGCCCCGTACCTGCTCAATGCTCGTTTGGGCCCGAACGACTACCTTTCCCCGTCCGGTCTCATACGCCTGGCGGATGCCGTCCCTGCCCTGAATCACGCCGCCGGTGGGAAAATCAGGCCCCTGCACGTACTGCATCAATTCCTCGGTCGATACCGCCGGGTTCTCGAGCTGGACCACGGCAGCATCAATGATTTCCCCGAGCTGGTGCGGCGGAATATCGGTAGCATAGCCGGAGGAAATGCCGGTGGAGCCGTTTACCAGGAGGTTCGGAAATTTCGCCGGGAGCACCGTCGGCTCCTCCTGGGTATCATCAAAGTTTGTTACATGCTCGACCGTCTGTTTGTCAATGTCTTTTAAAAGCTCGGACGAAACGCTGGCAAGCCGTGCCTCGGTATACCGCATTGCCGCCGGCGGGTCGCCGTCGACCGAGCCGTTGTTGCCGTGCATCTCCACAAGCGGGGCGCGGACCTTCCACTCCTGGCTCATCCGCACCATCGCTTCATACACGGAGGAATCGCCGTGCGGGTGATAATTCCCGATCACGTTCCCCACCGTTTTTGCTGCTTTGCGGAATGGTTTGTCCGCGGTGTTGCCGTCCTGAAGCATCGCGAACAGAATCCGTCGCTGGACGGGCTTTAACCCGTCACGTGCGTCCGGGAGGGCACGCTCCTGAATGATATATTTGCTGTAGCGCCCGAAGCGTTCGCCGAGAACATCCTCGAGGCGCAGATCCAAGTATTGTTCTGCATCAGCCACTTACGGTTCCTCCTTAATAATCTGCAGGTCAGTGTTATCCAAAATATTCAAGTCCTCTTCCATGCCAAACGCCACGTTGGATTCAATCCACTTGCGCCGGGGCTCCACTTTGTTGCCCATCAGCGTAGATACACGCCGGTCTGCCCGGGCGCCGTCCTCCACGGTCACCCGGATGAGGGTGCGGCTCTCCGGATTCATTGTCGTCTCCCACAACTGGGAGGCGTCCATTTCCCCGAGTCCTTTGTAGCGCTGGATGGCGTAGCCTTTTCCGATACGCTGAATGGCTTCCTGGAGGCCGTTTTCCTCCCAGGCGTATTCGGATTTCTGTTTAGCGCCGCTGCCCCTGCTGATTTTATAGAGCGGCGGCAGTGCGATATACACCTTTCCGGCTTCCACAAGCTCCCGCATGTAGCGGTAGAAAAAGGTCAGCAACAGCACCTGGATGTGCGCGCCGTCGGTGTCGGCATCTGTCATGATGACGACCTTGTCGTAATTACGGTCCTCGAGGGTGAAATCCGTGCCGACACCGGCTCCGAGGGCATAGATGATGGTGCGGATTTCTTCGTTTTTCATGATGTCATCGAGCTTTGCTTTCTCCGTATTAATGACCTTGCCGCGCAGCGGAAGCACAGCCTGGAATTTCCGGTCCCTCCCCTGCTTGGCCGAGCCGCCGGCCGAATCGCCCTCGACGAGGTACAGCTCATTGCGGTCCGGGTTTTTGGACTGGGCCGGGGTAAGCTTCCCGCTCAGGAGCGCGTCCTTTTTCCGGTTCTTTTTGCCGTTTCTGGCTTCTTCCCGGGCTTTACGTGCGGCTTCGCGCACCTGGGCGGCTTTGATGGCTTTTTTGATCAGCATCGTGCTGATCGTCGAATTTTCCTCCAGAAAGTACGTCAGGCGGTCCGTAATGTACTGATCCACCGCAGAACGGGCCTCCGGGGTCCCGAGCTTGCTTTTTGTCTGCCCTTCAAACTGAAGAAGATGCTCCGGGATCCGGATGGAAACCACGGCGGTCAGCCCTTCACGGATGTCGCTGCCGTCCAGGTTTTTATCCTTTTCCTTTAACAGCTGAAGCTTGCGGGCGTGTTCGTTCAGCACGCGGGTGAACGCCGAGCGGGCGCCGGATTCATGGGTCCCGCCGTCGCGGGTGCGGACGTTGTTTACAAACGACAGCATATTCTCGGTATAGCCATCGGTAAACTGAAAGGAAAAGTCCACCTCAATATCCTGGGACCGGCCCTCAAAGGCCACGACCGGGTGGAGGGTCTCCTTGTCTTCGTTTAAATATTCGACAAAAGCCTGAATGCCGGTGTCAAACTGAAACTCTTCGCTGACCGGTTCCTTGTCGCGTTTGTCGTGCAGGCGGATGCTTGTGCCCTTTAACAGAAATGCCGCTTCGCGCAGGCGTTCGGCAAGCACGTCAAACTGGTAGTGCACCGCATTGAACATGGAGGCGTCCGGCTTGAACCGGATCGTGGTTCCGGTTTTTTTGGTATTGCCCTTCTGTTCCAGGGTCGTCACCGGGCGGCCGCCGTTTTCAAAGCGCTGTTCGTAAATCTGGTTATCCCGGTAAATGGTGACTTCAAGCCATTCCGACAGCGCGTTCACCACCGAGGCGCCGACGCCGTGCAGGCCGCCGCTGGTCGCGTAGCCGCCCTGGCCGAATTTTCCGCCGGCGTGAAGCACGGTCAGGATCACTTCCGGGGTCGGCTTGCCGGAGCTGTGGGTGCCCGTCGGCATGCCCCGTCCATGGTCGGACACGGACACGCTCCCGTCCTTGTGGAGCGTCACTTCGATCACGCTGCCGTAGCCGGCGATCGCTTCATCGACCGAATTATCAAGAATTTCAAAAACTAGATGGTGAAGCCCACGGCTGTCTGTGCTGCCGATATACATGCCCGGCCGTTTCCGTACCGCCTCAAGCCCCTCCAGTACCTGAATGGATTCATCATTGTATTGATAGGATTTATCTGCTGCCACTCCTGTCTCTCCCTTCTTCGTTCTCCGTTCTAGTTATATTTCATACTAACACAGTTTGTCAATGAACGGGAACATATGTTTCGATTTCAGGCTGAATCCTTCTGCAGACAGGAAAACCTTGGCAGGAGAGTCCCGCCAAGGCTGGTTGCTGTTCGGTATAATCGATGCTTACGCGATCGCATGCTCCACTTTAATACAGCGGTCCATGATCACCGTCATGCCTGCATTGGCTGCAATCTCATAAGCGTCTTCGCTCACGAGGCCGAGCTGGGCCCAGAACACGTCCGCGTCCACCTGCGCCGCTTCCTCGGCTACGTCTTTAAGAAACTCGCTGCGGCGGAAGACGTTCACGATATCAATGTGGCCCTCAATGTCTTTCAGCGAGTCAACGGCCGGAATGTCAAAAACTTGTTCTACGGTCGGATTGACCGGAATGATCTCGTAGCCTGCTTCAAGCATCACTTTGCTGATCTGGTAGGACGTCCGGTACGGGTTATCCGACAGGCCGACGACCGCGATACGTTTGCTGCGGTCGAGAATGGCCCGTATTTCTTCTCGTTCAGGGTTTTTCATTGGTTGTCCCTCCTTAAAATATGAATGTACTGCCTGTTAGTTGCTGCCAAGCAGGTCATGTTCTTCGAGGTAGTCCCGGGCCACTTCCCGGTGGTCGGCGCCTTCGTAGTCCACCTCGTAGTTCATTTCCTGCATTTCTTCATTGGTAATCTGGCCGCCGAGGCGGTTTAATGCTTCTTCGAGACCGGGGTTGTCATCCAGGGTTTCCTGCTTTAAAAGCGGAGCCCCCTGGTACGGCGGAAATACATTTTCATCGTCTTCAAGTACGGTAAGCCCGTACTCTATGATATACGCATCGGTGGAGTAGGAGTCAATCAAATCGATCTGGCCCTCCTGCAGCGCATTGGAACGAAGGCCGGCATCGAGAGTTTCCACTTCGTCAAACTCGAAGCCGTACGTGTCGACAATCGCGGGATACCCGTCGGTCTGACGGTCGGCAAATTCAAAGGTAAACCCGGGTACGAGCTCATCGGTATGCGGCTCGAGATCGGAAATGGTTTCAATGCCCAGATTGTTGGCCTCCTCCTCCCGGAGCGCCAGCGCATACGTATTGTTGTATTCCATCGGCTCGAGATAGGCCAAGCCGTCATCAGCGAGCAGGCTGCGCGCTTCCTCGTATACTTCTTCCCGGGTGCTGCCGGATGGCACGCCCTGATCATACAGGTTGGCGGTGACGGTGCCGGTGAACTCCGGATAAATATCAATGTCGTCGGATTCCAGGGCGTTAAACGCAATGCTTGTGCTCCCCAGCCCGGCGTCCACGCTCGTCTCAAGGTCGGTGTTTTCCTCAATCAGCAGCGAATACATGTTGGCGAGAATTTCAGGCTCCGCCCCTTCCTTCCCGCCGATCACGAGCTCCTCCTGCTGGGTCGAGGCAAGCGCCGGAGTGATAACCACTAACAGCGCCACACCGAGAACAACAGCCACGGGAGCAAGTGCTTTGCCCTGGGAGGTGCGCTCCGTGATACGCAGCACCAGGTCAAAAAACAGTGCCAGCAGCGCCGCCGGAATGGCACCGAGCAGAATGTAGGCGTTGTCTGCCCGGTCGATGCCGGTCATGATGAAATCGCCGAGGCCTCCTGCGCTGATCAGAGCCGCCAGGGTGGCGGTTCCGACAATCAGCACCATGGACGTCCGGATGCCGGCCATGATGACCGGCATGGCCATCGGCAGCTCAATTTTGCGCAGGCGTCGGAAGGAATTCATCCCCATGCCGGTGGCCGCCTCCACCAGGGCCGGATCCACGCCGGCAATGCCGGTGTAGGTGTTGCGCAGAATCGGAAGCAGCGCGTAGGCGGTCAGCGCGACCACGGCCGGCACGGTGCCGATCTGGTTAAGAATGAGAATCATGAACCCGAGCAGGGCCAGACTTGGAATCGTCTGCAGTACAGCGGCGATGCCGATGATCGGCTCGGCAATCGACCGGCGCCGGGTCAGAAGCACGCCGACCGGCACCGCAATAAACGACGCGCACAGAAGCGAGATCAGACTCATGTTGACGTGCTCCCACACGAGGGTCCAGAACTGCCCCTGCTCGTCGGTAAACAGCTGATACGTGTTTTCGAGTAAATTCATGCCTCCGTGTCACCTCCTGCGGATGCGAGCTTCGCTTTCTGCAGAAACTGCATCACATCCTTGTAGCTGAGCGCCCCGACGAGCCGTCCTTCTTCGAGCACCGGCAGCGCTTCGGCGTCCGTGTCGTTAAAGGTCCTAAGGGCGTCATACAGCACATGATCCGGGGAAATCACGGTTTTCTGGGACGCAATGGAGTCGCCGTCCCGGCGGCCGAGAAACGTGTCGTTCTGGTCGAAAATGTACAGCGGAGCCGGATACAGCGGCATTTCGGGCATGTCGTGGACGCTTGCGATGTACTGGCTGTCGCGCCCGCTCATGACCGACCGGACCGGGGTGTCCCATTCGTCCCGGCGGTCTCCGATAAAGTCGCGCACAAAATCGTTGGCCGGCTCGTTTTTAAGCTCGCGCGGCGTGCCGATCTGCACGATGTCGCCGTCCTTCATGAGGCAGATCCGGTCCCCGAGGGCAAGCGCTTCGTCCATGTCATGGGTGACAAAAACGATCGTTTTCCGGATGTTCTGCTGCAGGGCGCGGATATCCTCCTGCAGCTGTTCGCGGCTCAGCGGGTCGAGGGCACTGAACGGCTCGTCCATCAGGATAATGTCCGGATCCGCAGCAAGTGCCCGTATCACCCCGATCCGCTGCTGCTGGCCGCCGGAGAGCTCCGACGGCTTCCGGTTGCGGTATGTATCCGGGTCGAGGCCGACCATCTGCAGCAGTTCATCGACGCGTTCCTTGATCTCGTTTTTCTTCCAGCGCCGCATTTCCGGAACAACCGCAATGTTTTCGGCAATCGTCATCGTCGGAAACAGAGCAATCTGCTGCAGCACGTAACCGACGTTCCACCGCAGTTCATGGCGGTCCCAGTCCCGGATGTCCTTGTCCTGGATCCGGATGGTGCCGGTGCTTGGTTCGATCAGCCGGTTGATCATTTTCAGCGTGGTCGTCTTGCCGCACCCGCTCGGGCCGATCAAGACGAAAAATTCCCCCTGCTCGACCGTGGCGTTAAAGTTTTGAACGGCCGGGTCGTCGGCACCGGGAAACGTCTTTGCAATGTCAGTGAATGTAATCATGCCAATCCCCCTCTAATGGTTCTGTTGCAAGGGACATCTAAATTATTAGAGTCTCTACTTTATTTCACAAAAGTGCATCCTTCAAACGTCCCGGGGCGGAACCCCCGCTGCATAGGGCAGCGGGATCAGGACCAGCGGTACAGGCTCTGGTATTTATGGGACAGGTGGGCAAGCAGCGGCTCCGGGTTGGTCCCTTCCCCAGTAGCGGCTGCCATGATGTCAGCCGGCCGTTTCATCCGGCCGTGCTTGTGCACGTGCTCGGTCAGCCAGTGCCGGATTGGTGCGAGGTCACCGCTTGTGATCAGATCATCGAACGCCGGCAAATCACGCACCATGGCCTGTTGGAGCTGGGCCGCGTAGATATAGCCGAGCGCATAGGACGGGAAGTAGCCAAAGGCGCCGCCCGCCCAGTGTACGTCCTGCAGTACCCCTTCGGAGTGGTTCGCCGGCACGACGTCGAGGTACTGCTTCATTTTTTCGTTCCACGCCTCCGGCAGATCCTTCACCTGCAGGCTGCCTTCGATCAGAGCTTTTTCCAGCTCGTAGCGGAGAATGATATGCAGGGAATAGGTCATTTCATCGGCTTCAATCCGGATCAGGGACGGTTCGACGCTGTTGACGGCAAAGTAGAAATCGTCGAGGGCCACGTGCTGGAACTGGCCGCCGCTGAGCTCCTGAAGTTTGCCGTAGTTGTTTTCCCAGAAGGAGCGGGTCCGAGCCACGAAATTTTCCCAGAAGAGCGACTGCGATTCATGGATGCCCATCGATGCGCCGTCCGCCAGAATCGTTCCGGCCAGATCTGCGCCAAGGTTTTGCTCATACAGCGCATGGCCGCCCTCGTGGATCGTACCGAACACGGCGGTGCGGAAGTCGGATTCGTCGTATTTGGTGGTGACCCGCACATCGTTTCGGTTCAGGCCGACCGCAAACGGGTGCACGGTTTCATCCAGCCGTCCGGCATCAAAATCGTACGTCATCTGCCGGAGCACATGCTCGCTGAAGGCACGCTGCTGGTCCTTCGGAAAAGGCGCATGCAGAAACGAGGTGTCCGGCCGCGCCGATGCTGCTTTTACTTGTTCCACGAGCGGCATCAGGCCGTCGCGGAGCCTGGAAAAGGTCGTATCCAGGGTGGAGACGGTCATACCGGGCTCAAAGTCATGCAGAAGCGCATTGTAGGGGTGCCCGTCGTAGCCGAGATAATCCGCGAACCGGCGCTGGTAGGCGACGATTTCTTCCAGGTACGGGCGGAACCCTTCAAAGTCCCCGGACGCTTTTGCCTCTTCCCAGTACGATTCCGTTTTGGACGTAAGCGTCGTAAACGCCTGATACTCGTCGCGGGGCAGACGCTCCATCCGTTCCACCTCGGTGAGCGTTTCTTCCGCGGCTCTCCGGGCGACTGCAGACACCTGCGAGGCGGCCTCCGGCTCGAGCAGATACTGACTCATTTCCTTCAGGCGTCCGGAGGTTTTCCGGGCAAACAGCTCGGTCGCAAGCGCCCCCATTACTTCGGAGCGCTCCTCCACCCCTTTTTTGGGTGCTCCGGTCCGTGCGTCCCATCCGAGCAGGCTGAGGGCCTGATTGTAGGCGTCCAGGCTGCGCTGTTCGGTCAAAAAATCCCGTTCGATCTGTGCATAATCCGGCATAGTAATTCCTCCTTGTTATGAACTCTGTTTGGTGTGACTCTCTTCTTCATGATATAACAAAGAGTGGAAGGGAGCGAAAGATACGTATGCAAATGACAATTACTGAAGAAGCAGGCCGCCACTACAAGCAGGAAATGGACCTGTCCGAAGGGGCCGCTGTACGCCTGTTTGTCCGCATCGGCGGCGTCGGCTCCGGCGGTTTTTCCATCGGGGTCGAGCCCGGGGACCCGTCCGGCGCCAGCTACCGGACGGACGCGGGCGGCCTCCGTTTTTTTGTCGAGCCGCAGGACCAGTGGTACCTCGACGGCATGACCATCAGCTATCATCCGGCCATCGACTACCTTCATTTTGACAATCCCCGGCTCGGGGATACCGATCACCCGAACAATTAGGACGGGCGCGGCGGCCTCGGCCCCCAGTACTGGTAATAATCCGTTTTGATGTTGCCGTTGTAGAGCTTGCGCCGTTTGGTCGCCTGCCGGCCGAACAGGGATTCAAACCGTTCATGGGACGTCAGCACGTAATAGGACCAGGTCGGTGTATCCCGGGCGATGCGGCCGAGTGCCCGGTACATTTCCTCCACCTCTTCCATTTCCCCGATTCGTTCCCCGTACGGCGGATTACTGATAACGGCGCCGTACTCGCCCTTTGGCTTAAAGTCCCGCGCCGCCATCTGCTTGAACGTGATCAGGCCGTACATGCCGGCCTCTTTGGCGTTTTCCTCCGCGACTTCGATGGCCTTCGGATTCAGGTCGGTGCCGGTAATCATGAGCGGCTGGTCGTCGCGGATAAGGTCCTCGGCTTCCTGGCGCGCCGCCTCCCACTGCATGGCTTCGGCCCATGGCCACGTTTCGCTCACAAACGAGCGGTTGACACCGGGGGCCATGTTCTGGCCGATCATGGCCGCTTCGATGGGAATCGTGCCCGAGCCGCAGAATAAATCGACGAGCGGACGGTCCGGATGCCAGTTGGCAAGCATAACCATGGCTGCCGCCAGCGTTTCCTTGAGCGGTGCCTGGGCATGGGTCTCCCGGTAGCCGCGCTGGTTCAGCCCGGCCCCGGACGTATCGAGCGACAGCACGGCTTCGTCCTTATGCAGCGCCACCTCGAGCTTAAAAAGCGGTCCGTTTTCCGGGAACCATTCGCTCTGGTAGGACTGCTTCAGCCGTTCCACGACGGCTTTTTTGACGATCGCCTGGCAGTCCGAGACGCTGAACAGCGTGGATTTGACCGATCGGCCGCTGACGGGAAATTCGGCATTTTCGGGCAGGAATTGCTCCCACGGGAGGGCCTTCGTCTGTTCGAACAGCTCATCGAACGTTTCAGCGGTAAAAGCTCCAATCTTAATTTTGACCCGGCCGGCGGTGCGGAGCCACAGGTTGGCCCGGGCAATGCCTTCGGCGGGAGCTTCAAATTCCACCCGGCCGTTTTCGGTGCGCAGATGCCGGTAGCCGAGCGCTTTGATTTCTTTGGCGACCAGGGCTTCAAGGCCCATCGTCGCCGTGGCGATTAATGTGTATGCTGGTTGGGTCATAGGTTCCTCCTTGGACGTCAATGTCCGTTCATATCTACTAAAAAAACCCCTGAAATCCTCCAGGGGTTTTGCTTCAAGAAGCCGGGACCGTTCGTGTAAGCCATGTTCTGTTCCCTTGTGCTGCCAGCGGCTGTTCACCTTGCACTCGGGTGGTAATCATCTATCTGCAGAAAACGTTCTGCCCTTTCGTTCCGTTGAATTTCTTCCGAAAGGCGCCCCTACCTAATTTTGGGTTTCTCGCTCGAGGGGTTTACCGCGTTCCACTCCGGCCGTTTCCAGCCGGACTACGTCACTGTGGCACTGTTCAGGGGACTCCAGCCATATCCAGCAGGACACAGGCTGTTTCCCCGCCGTCAGCTCCGAAACGAAGCTGCTCTGACTTATGGTTTCGTCAGACACGAACACTACAGCCGTCTCAGGCTGTGCGAGCATGGACTTTCCTCTGTATGGGTACATACAGCGATTACCTGAACGAATCCCGGCTCTTTATGGCCAGGTGCTATTATATCGGTTCCAGACGCAAGAAGCAAGGAAAGAAACTGGAAGTCAGCACCGATTGCCCGTGCCCGAAGCGAGCACGGCCTGTCTGGCCAGCCGGTCGGCCGCGCGGTTGTCCCGGGAGGGCACCCACTTGAGAAAACAAAGGGGCAGCTCCTCTTCGGCACGCAGGATTTTGGTTAAATACGGCTGATAGAGCTTTCGTTTCACAAACCGCTTTTCCACCGACGCATTCACAAGCTGCGAATCGGTCCGGATGGAGGCCGAATGCCAGCCGCGCTCGCGGCAGAGCTCATACGCCTGCACGCACGCCTCAAATTCCGCTTCGTTGTTGGTCAGGCAGCCGAGCGGGCGGGAAAATTCCTCCACGCTGCCGTCATCGTGCTTTACGAATATGCCGATGCCGGAAGGCCCGGGCTGGCCGGCGCTCGCTCCGTCAATATGAATCGTCCGCATAGGCCCGCGTCCCCGCCTTTAATCGTATAGTTTCTTGCCGAATACTTCTTTTTCAAGGTTCGAGAGCCGTTTTAAAATATCGTAATTGGTTGTCCCGGCGGCCGGTTCGGCTGCGGCGGTGTTCGAAGCGGTGTCCGTACTGCCGGCGCCGCTTTCGGACCGGGTGGAGGTCGACGACGTCACGGTGCGCTGGTAGCGGGAATCCCCCTCCGGCGATGCGGCTGTCCGTTGCTCCGGCGAGCGGTTCAGCTGGTCTTCAAGCTCGCGCACTTTCTGTTCGAACCGTTCATAGTCCTGAATAATAATGTCCAAAAATTGGTCGACTTCGTCTTTGTTGTAGCCTTTGACACTGTTTTTAAAATCTTTGTCTAAAATGTCTTTGGCAGATAACTGTGTCTGTTCCATCAGCAAGGACCACCTCTGCTTTATTTGTATGATACATTCGCAGCCGCCGGCGCCTGCCGGGCGGACGACCGCGTATTTATCTGCTTATATTCTTTCAGAATACATAAAAAAAGTCAATTTCCTTCCCGGGCCTATTCGTCCCATTCCCGTTCCGCTTCCTCGCGCACGGTTTCCTCAAGGTCCTCCGGCACGATGGTATAGACCGGATAATGGTCGCTCTCCTGGCGCCGCTCGGCAGAGGCAAGCATATACCGGGGCACGCCCTCCTGCTCCTCGTCATACAGAATCAACAGGGCGTCCGTATGGGAAATAATAAAGTCGTTTTTGGCTTTCAGCTGTGACGGATTCACATACGGGCGTTTGGAAATCGCGTCCACGTAGTCTGCACTCTGCTTCAGCTCCGCGTAGGCGGTGCGGACGTGCTCCGGCCAGATGGAGTCCTGTTCGAGAAACGGCTCAAGCACGGCGAGCTGAATATGATCATACTCCTCCCGCAGCGCGTTCCATGCTTCCGCCGCCCACCATTCCACGCCGGGCTGCCCGGAAATAATCAGCCATTCGCTTCCCTCTTCAATCAGCGCCCGCAGCCGCTTTTCGAGCGTTTTCCGGATGTAGGCAATCTCCGGGGCGTCGTCCTTGAAGATGCCGAGCTCTGCCGGCTTGTAGCCGGTCGCAGCGAGCCGCCTCAAGACGTCCGCCCCCGTTTGCTCATCAGCCGCTCAAGCCGTTTGTGCAGGTCCGCCTGCTGCCCGGACGGAAGCGTGATTCCTGCGCGTTCGGCCTTGCTCTGGACCCCTGCGGCGTACAACAGCGCCCGCTCGGGGTTTTTCGCCTGGTGCTCCTCCCATTTGGCAAGCTCGACCCCGGCCTCCAGCGTATACCGCGAATTCTCGTTGCGCTCCCAGACCTTTTCAAACCAGGACACGGCTTCAGCCTGACGCTGCTGTTTTTTTAAATTGACACCGTAGCGGTGCATCGTTTCGCTGTCCTCGTCCCCGCTTTCGACCATTGCGGTGTAGTGCTGGGCGCTTTTCGTCCATTCCTTCTGCTGGTCAAACCATTTGGCGACGGCAAGCGACTGTTTTTCACTTGTACCGTCAGCGAGAATGCGCTTGGAAATATCAATGTAAAGCGTGATCAGGGACAAAATATCCTGCTCGTTATGCTCCATGATCCCGGTGACAAACTCGGGAAGCCCTTCGTTCACGTAGTCAAAGTACAGCATCGGCGCGAGGTAGCCCGGCGTGTCGTCGTGGCGGACAAATCCGAGAATATCCCGCTCCACTACGCTCAGCCGGCACGATTCCAGCTGGTCGGCAAACAGCCGGCGGCTCGCGTGCAGAAGATCAAAGTGACCGAAGGCCGGAAGCTTCGGCACCTGGTTGCGCACGAGCGTATGCCGGGTCTGCACCTGCGGCCAGTCAAACGACTTGCCGTTATAGGTGACCAGGTTTTCCGCCGAATAGCATTCGGTGAGAAAATAATGGTATAGAGCCACTTCATGCTCCGGGCCGGGGAGGAAGTACTGCGTCACCTCGACGCGGTCGGTGTACACCCGGGCGCCGCCAAGCAGAAAGATGGTGGTCCCCGTCCCCCCCTTCAGTCCGGTCGTCTCGGTATCAAAAAACAGCAGGTCCTCCGGCCGCCGCCCCTCCGGATGCAGCGGATGAAACGCGGGCTCCTCCTTCCAGCGGTCAAACACAGTGAACAGCTCGCCAAACGAGGCGCTGCCGTGGATATGGTCAAGCGGATACGTTACGGTCCGTTTTAAAATCGTTTCCCCGTCGTAATGCTTCGGCACCGCGCCAAAGGCCTCCCATTCGTCCAGGTGCAAAATGCCTGCCTCCTCCCTTTTTTCTTCGGGCGGAGGGGGAGCGGACGGGGCTTCCTCCTGCAGATGCGTTTTCATTCGCTTGAGTTTATTTTTCATGCTCACCGGTTGAGCTCACCTCCTGTTCGGCCTGAAGCCGGTGAATGAATGCGAGCACGGTCGCTTTCGTGTTTCCGCTCAGCATAATATCCGACCCGATGCAGGACGGGCAGCCGTCCTGGCACGGACAGGCCTCAATCAGCGAGGCGCAGTCGGCCAGCACGTCGGGCAGGTCGATGAAAATGGTGGAGGACAGCCCGACGCCGCCCGGATAGCGGTCGTATAAAAAGATGGTCGGCTGCTCCGAATGGGTCGCCTTCATCTGCGGCACGACGTGAATGTCGGACGGATCGCACATGACCCGGACAGGCGCCGTGTGCCGGAGCACGTTCGCAAGCCCCATCATCGCCTGCTCCAGCGTGTCGCGCCCAAACTCCCGGACGGTCTCCTCCGGAAAATGCAGCCAGCAGGCATTCGTATGCAGCTCCTCCTCCGGCAGGTGTACGGTTCCGGAACCGATGTTTTCAAACGTCGTCAGCTTGATTTTTTTAAAGATGGTCACCTTGGCGTGCACCATCACATCCCCGAAGCCGGCGTGATACGACGGGTAGCCGGCCGTTTTATCCTCTTCAAGCACCTTCAGCTCGACGGCCATGTTGGCATCGGTGTAGTAGTCGACCCGCACCTCCTCCACATACGCTTTTTTCTCGTCCCAGTCCAGATAAATGACCTGGTACTGCACGCCCTGGTGAATGTAAATGGCTTCGTCATGCAGCAGGGTCATCGCGCTGAACCGGTCCATCTGCCCGATTACTTTGGAAGCGGACGGCACCGTCTGGTCGATGATGACGACGTTTTCCTGCGAGGCCGAGCGAAGGCTGATGCCGTGCGCCGGAAACGCATCGCTCATCCAGTACCATTTGGAGCCCCGGTGGTGCACGACGTTTTCCTCCGACAGGTACTCGAGCACGTCGTTTACATCAACGCCGCCGAACATGTCGTCGTCCCGGAACGGGAGCTCAAAGGCGGCACATTTCACATGGTCCACGAGAATAATCAGGTTATCGGGATGGATGCGCGCGGTTTCCGGGTTTTTCTCCAGAAAGTAATCGGAATGCTGGATCATGTACTGGTCGATCGGGTTGGAGCTTGCGATCATGACGATCAGCGACTCCGACTGGCGCCGTCCCGCACGCCCGGCCTGCTGCCAGGCGCTTGCGATCGAGCCCGGATAGCCGGACATGATGCATACCTGCAGCTGCCCGATATCGACGCCAAGCTCGAGGGCGTTGGTCGAAATCACGCCCATAATATCGCCGGAACGCAGCCCTTCCTCAATGGCCCGGCGTTGGTTGGGCAGGTAGCCGCCGCGGTAGCCGGTCACGAGGCTCTGCTGGCCGGTCTGCCTGCTGTTTAAATGCTGCAGATGACTTAAAATCACCTCCACCATCACCCGGCTTTTCGTAAACACAATCGTCTGGACGTGCTGCTCGAGAAACGTATTGGCGAGCCGGTTCACTTCGGAGAGGACCCCTTTGCGGATATTCATCGCTTCGTTAATGACCGGCGGGTTGTAAAACACAAAATGCTTTTTCCCCTGCGGCGCCCCGTTGTTGTCCACGAGCTCAAAGGGCTGTTCGGTAAGGGTCTCGGCGAGCTCGCGCGGGTTGGCGATCGTCGCAGAGGTCGTGATAAAGGTAGGCTCTGCCCCGTAGTAGCGGGCAATGCGCAGCAGCCGGCGGAGGACGTTCGCCACGTGGCTCCCGAATACCCCGCGGTACGTATGAATTTCGTCAATCACGATATAGCGCAGGTGCTCAAACAGCGACACCCATTTCGTATGGTGCGGAAGAATGGCCGAGTGCAGCATGTCCGGGTTGGTCATGACGATATGGCCGGCGCGCCGGATTGATTGCCGGATGGTCGGCGGCGTGTCTCCGTCATACGTATAGCTGTTGATGGAGGCACCGATCTCCTCGATAAATTCATTGATTTCGCTTTTCTGGTCCTGGGCGAGGGCCTTGGTCGGAAACAGATACAGAGCGCGTGCTTCCGGCTCGTCCATGATCGTCTGCAGCACCGGAAGGTTGTAGCACAGCGTTTTCCCGGAGGCGGTCGGCGTAATAGTGACGACATTGGCCCTACGTCCGTAAGCCTCTTCAAACGCGGAATGCTGATGGGTGTACAGCGAGTCGATGCCGCGGGCGGCAAGACCGGCGCGCAGGCGCTCATGCAGCTGTTCCGGGAAGGCCGCTGTTTTGGCCGGCCGTGCCTCCACGGTATGCCAGAATTCTATATTGGGCGCAATAGACGTGTCAGTTTTCATCCACTGCATTAATTCCTGTAAGGATTGTTTTTTCATGGTTGCTCACCTCAGCATATTCCCATTATAGCGAATGTATGTTTGTTTTTCTATCCCGGCTGTTTTTAGTGTTATAACACAGAAAAGGCCTCCCGCAGCGGTGTGCGGGAAGCCTTTTCGGGACGTGAGCGTTATTTAGTGTTGGTGTGATAGTCATTAATCATGTCGAGAATCGTCTGATTTTCCTCTTCCGGGGTATAACGGTCTTCTTTCGATCTTGTGAAATGACGCATCCTAAATCGCTCCTTTTCGTTAATGTTGTTATAATGTAATTCATATTATATACCGTTGTTATAATACAGTCAACGGTTATTTCTTAATTTTTTCGAATTTTTTATAAAAAAATCCCCTCTGCTTGATCGCAGAGAGGCTCAATCGACGGTTCAGCGGCTGGCAGCAGCGCGGATGCAGCTGTCGATTGTTTTTACCAGTGTATTAATTTCGGGCTTGCTCACCTGGGCATCGGCTCCGACTTTTTCTCCTTTGTGAAACAAATCCGCGGTAATCAGAGAGGAAAAAACAATGACTGGAAGGCTGCGGAGGCTTTCATGGTCCTTGATTTTTTTCGTCAGATGATGGCCGTCCATCTGCGGCATTTCAATGTCTGTAATGACGAGATCCGGCAGGTGGGCCGCGGCGTCGTCTGCCAGTAGTTCCTCCAGATACTCGTACGCTTCCCGGCCGTTTTCAAAGGATCGGTGCTGTTTGTAGCCGGCTTCTGCGAGTGTATCGACAATTAAATGCTTGAGCACCGACGAATCCTCCGCAATTAAAACGCTCGTGTTTTCCCGGTCCGGTCTATACGCCGGCAGGTGCTGGTCAAACAGGGTGTCCGGGGAAATGTCGCTGATGATTTTTTCGTAATCAAGTAGAAAGACCATGGCGTGCTCCATTTTCACAATGCCGATGGAGCGTGCTTCGAGTCCCTGGGACAGGGCATTGGGCTTTTCAATATCCTCCCAGCTGATGCGGTGAATACGCGATACTTCTTCAACATGAAACGCTACCTTCACCTGATTGAGCTCTGCGATAATGTATTTGTCATGCCGGGCGTCGTCCGCCCCGTCGTGATGGAGCACTTTTTTTAAGTCGATCACCGGAATCACTTCATTGCGGAGCCGGACAATTCCTTTGACGTGTTCGTGGTGGTTGGGTACGGGAGTCACCTCCACCTGATGAATGATTTCGCGCACCTTCAGCACATTGATGCCGAATTGACTGGTTCCGACGGAAAAAAGAACGATCTCGAGCTCATTCGTCCCGGATTCTAATAAAATGTTTTTTTCGCTTGCTAAGGACATGCCGTTTCCCTCCTGGTCTCTTTACTTCATATATCGGTCCCGGCGGGCAGGTGTTAAAGGCTTCCATGCAGGAGTTTTTATTTTTTGGATGTTTTTGGCCCGTGGACGGAAGGTATAGGGAGAGCAGGAGGCTGATAAAATGAAAGCACTTGTGATAAATGAAGCCGGAGGCCCCGGCCAGTTAAAGGAAGAGGACATTGCCATGCCGGAGCCGGAAGCCCATGAGCTCCGCATTAAAGTACACGCCGTGGGATTAAACCCGGTCGATTATAAATTAATGGCGTCCCCTCTCCCGGAGTGGTCTTTTCCCCACGTTTCGGGACTGGACGTGTCCGGGGTGGTCGACGAAGTCGGCGCAGACGTAACCGATTGGTCGGTCGGCGATGAAGTATATTATCACGGCAACATGACGGAAGACGGCGGATTTGCTGAATTTACCACCACCCGGGCAGACGTAGTTTCGTCTGTGCCGAAAGGACTGACGCATGTGGAAGCCGCGTCGATGCCGACGGCCGGCTTTACGGCCTACCAGTCGCTGTACCGGAAGGCACCGCTTCGTCCCGGACAGACGATCATGATTCAGGCCGGGGCCGGCGGTGTCGGCAGCTTTGCCGTCCAGCTCGCCAAGCATCTCGACCTTACGGTCATTTCCACCTGCTCGAGCGAAAATGCGGACTATGTCAAAGATTTGGGCGCCGATCATGTGGTGGACTACCGCAGTGAGAACGTGGTGGAGGAAGTACACAAATGGACGGACGGCCGCGGCGTTGATGTGGTTCTTGATCTGGTGGGACAGCAGACAGCCACCGAAGCGCTGGATTATCTCGCCTTCAACGGCCATTTGATTGCTGTGGTGGAGTGGCCGGATCTTTCCCACTACGTAGCGAAAACGCTCGCCCCTTCGGTTCATGAAGTAGCACTTGGATTTGTGTATCGCTCTGATGACGAAGCACAGATTAAAGATCTCGGGTTCATTGCCCGGGAATTGGGAGAACTGGCTTCCCAGGGAAAATTGAAGCCTTCCGTTAACCGTACTGTCGGCTTCAGTGACATTCCAGAAGCGTTAAAAGACATGCAGGATGGTCACACACGCGGAAAAATCGTGGCATCGTTCGAGGCATAACATGTTTTAGGGCCCTTTCCTTTATCAGGAAGGGTCTATTTTTTAACTCATTTTTCTGCCTTTTATTATTGTTTGTTTTTATCTTATTAATAAATACGGTAATTGAAATTTTCATTGTTAACCGAACAGCTGTGTCCGGTCACCGGCGTGTCGTCGCTCCCCCGGTAATAAACCACGGCCGCTGCTCATGCCATTGAATGCTTCCATTCACGTCAAATGCGGTTGAAATTTCCTGATCCGTCAGGACGTCCTGTTTCTTTCCATCCGCCTGGACCCGTCCGTTTTTCATAATCGTCGCAGCCTCCACTGCTCCCGGCAGTTCTTCGAGATGATGGGTTACGTACAGCACGGTCGGCGAATCGGGGTGCTGCAGCGACGCTTCAAGTCCTTCGATCAGCTCTTCCCTTCCCTTTACATCGAGCCCGGTGCATGGTTCATCAAGAAGCAGCAGCTTCGCTCCTGTTGTCCAGGCCCGCGCAAGCATCACCCGGCGCTTCTCCCCCTGCGAGAGCGCTGCATACGGCACGTCCCGGTACTGCGAAACCCCAAACGTGTGCAGCGCATTCTCTGCCCGCGCTGTAATTTCTTCCGGCGCCTGCTCATAAATACCGATGCTCGCAAAATAACCGCTTAACGCGACATTAAAGGCGGTTTCGCCCGCACGGTGCTGGTACTGATCATCCAGGGCGTTGCTAACGATGCCGATTTCCCGGCGGAGGTCCTGCATGTTCACCCTGCCGTGACGGCCAAACCAGGTGCGCACTTCTCCTTCCGTGGCCCACACCTGTCCTAAAATGGCCTGCAGGAGGGTGGTTTTGCCGGAGCCGTTCAGGCCGAGAAGCGTCCGGTGCTCGCCCTGATTGACCGTAAACGAGACGTCGTCAAGTCGGACCCGGCCGTTGGTCCGCACGCTGACATTTTTCATATCCACTAAACGCTCCATTGTCTGACCTCCTTACGCTTTGGTGTGTTCATACAAATGAATATTGTTTGCGATTGTCTGATTTTTGTTTTTCAGCATCCACTTGAGCGTTGGGTGATAGTCAAGCACCGGCGACGGCTCGATCAGGTGCAGAGTATCTTCATCGGCCGCCCGGACCTCCGGCGAGCTTCCAGGTGAGGAATGCAGCTGGAATTCCTGAAGTCCCTGGCACCCGCCCGTGAATTCATAGGCAATCGTGATTGTCTGATTGCTGCCGAGACGGCGGATCGCTTCCGCCGCCCGGTCTGTGACGTTTATCTGCATAGTTTGTGCCTCCTTTGATTCTGTTCATTATAGCAAAGCTTTCCCCAGTATAAAAAAAGAAGCCCTGAAAGGCTCCTTTTTAGGCATTCAATGGAAGCGGCCGGTGCAGAATCTTCACCCGTTCAGGAAGTTCCCCGGATTTGCGTGCTTCCATCAATCTCCGGTACATCCGTTTACCGCCGACTGCATTGGCTGAGTGTATAGTAATCTTTGAAGGTATAATTTGTTTTTCAAGTAAATACAGCACGACGGAAAAACCATTAAAATACTTTGTTCCCAAATCGTGGTCAAGCGACAGATGGCTGACATCAGCCGTGTTTTGCAGCAATCGCATACATTCTTCAGCTGTTTTCACTAATACGTGATTATCCGGAGACTGTCGGACGTCGTCTAAAAAAATATTTGTTCCGTTCATGTCCCCATCCTTTATCTTACAGAGTAATTGTAGTATAACACACTTACTCTGTCTGTCCAACCAGCCTCCGGACCTCTGCTTCAAGCTGCGCCCACTCCTGTTCGGTTTCTCCTGTTTTTTCCTGCCTGAGCCACTCCGCCTGCCGGCGTGAAGCCGCCTCCCACTCAGCCGTGCGCTGCTTCCACCGTTCCCGCGCAGCCGCCTCTGCCCACGCATAGACGTCTTTTTTCACGGTCTGCAGTTCTTGTTCCACGACGGGACGCAGCTGCTGCTCCAGCACTTCACGGTACACCTTGTTCTGCCCCTTCATGAAAAAATCATAGTGGGTCAGCGTCTTCCACTCGCCTTCAACTGCTTCTGCGATCGCCGGCACCTCCGGCGGGGGGAATTCGATTGATGGAAAAGCCGTCTGCTCCCCCGAAAATACGTAACGGAAAGAGTCCGGAAGCTGCTTTCTCCAGTACTGCTCTTCCTCGTTCATGGTACGGTGCATCCACTGCTCAATCCGGGCGGAGGTAATCCTTGTTTCCTGTATGAAGCGCTGCAGCACCTGCTGGACCGCCTCCGTCGTTTTCCGGCGAAGCTGGGAGCGAAACGACGACTGGTCGTGAAAGTATGCCCGCGAAAACCAGAACTGAAATTCCTCCCGGTAATAATAAAACAGGCGCTGGCGCACGTAAAAAAACAACTCCTCTGTTTCCTCCGAAAGCCGCTTTTCGATGCGCTTCCATGATTCCGTCCATTTGTCCTGCGCGGTGAACTGCTCCAGTTGCGCGATGTCGCTTTGCCTTTCCTGCTCCTGTTCGGCATCCGTCCGTCCTGCCTCCGCCCGTGTCCGTTCCACATAGTCCAGGACCTCTGCTGCTTCCCGGCTCCCCTCTTTCATCACGGTCGTCTCAAGCGTAGCGGAAAGAAACTGCTCAAATACGGCCTCGAATCCTTCCAGGCCGCCGGCCGTTTTGTCCTGAAGCGATACTTTTCCGGAAATGGGCAAAACGAGCGGATCATGAATGCCAATCGCGGCCAGCTCCTCCCGGACGTACCGGAGAACCTCCTCAAGCTCCCGCCTGCCGGCGGCCAGATCCGCTGCATTGACTAAAAAAATGAGCTTATCGTAGGAAAAGGTCTGATTCACCGCAGCCAGCTGTTCCAAAAACGCTTTGTCCCCGCGGGAAAACGCATGGTTGTAATACGATAAAAACAAAATAGCGTCCGCCCGCTTCATTTCCTGAAACGAAATGTCCGCGTGCCGCTGATACACCGAATGAATGCCGGGCGTATCGACGACCTCCATCCCTCTGCCGGTCCACCTCGTAGAAAGATAAACATCCGCCCGTTCGATCATCATGGCGGCTTCTTCAGCACCGGCGGCCTCCTGGAAAGCTTCCAGGGAAACTGTTTCCCGGCGGCCGGCGCTGCTCTTTTGCTTTTGATAGGACGCCACATACTGATCAAGCATCCTTTTTTCTTCCTCCCGCATGGCGTCGAACGCAAGCGGCTCCAGATGCTGCTGCTCGAGTTCCGTCCGTTTCTGCTTTTCGGCCTTCTCCGAACGCTCCTGCAGCTCTTCTTCATAGGAGGCGTACCGGCTGCTCCATTCCGTCACATGCGAAAGGCGCACCTCGAACGGCGCGAGCAGGTCATTCATGTCCTGCAGGACGTCGGCCTGCTGCTTATAATAAATCACCGCGCTCCGGTCCGGGTACCGGCCGTCCGGCGCTTTGATATGAGTAATGGCTGCTGTGGTCGGATTTGCCGACACCGGCAGTGCTGTTTCCCCGGCCATGGCATTGGCCACGGTGGATTTCCCGGCGCTGAACCCGCCGAAAAAGGAAACGCGGAATGCCTGCTCCCGAAGCCGCTGGGCCCGGGACTCAAGCCGCCGGGCAAAACCTTCAAGCGGTGCATACGGCTGTACGAGCCGGGCCAGCTTCTGCCACTTATCTGCCGCTGCCTCCGGATCCGGGCGGGCTTCCCGCTTCCTGCCGGCACTGTCCAGGTAATCGCGGTACCATTCCTGCACCGAATAGACTTGCTCGCCCGTCGAAGGAGCCACAGCCTGGGTAACTGGCTCACGCTCTGCCGGCTGCGCCAGCGGAACGGCCTCCTGGGCCCACCGCTGCTGCGCGGTCTCCAGCAGTTCCTTCACCTGATAAAATTCCCTTCGCCACGCTTCATAAGCCTCCCATGCCTGCTGGTGGGCTGCCGCTTTCGTTTCCTGCCGGTGGGCTTTCGTCTCCTTATGGGCACGGGCCTTCTCCAAAAACAGCGGCATCCAGTCAGCGAGCTGCCGGCGGTAGGCCGTCTGCATTTTTTCCTCCAGCGTGCGGCAATAGGTTCTTGCGTAGGCCTCGGTGAGACGTGCCCCCTTGTTTTCCGCTTCTTCTAGCATGGCAGGGTCCGCGCGCACCTCCATGGCCTCAATAGCGGCCTCCACTTCCGGATCTCTGCCGGCGTATCGTTCAGCGGTCTGCTTCATATCACGTTTTAAATGGTTTTCGAGCTCGTTTTTAATGTTTTCATTCAGTTCTTCCATCACCCGTGCTTCACGTTCCTTACGAACCCTCGCTGTTTTTTGCGTCCCCAGCCAGCTTTTCACACGAAAGGTGACAAGACGGGATTCCAGATACGCATGCACGGCTGCCCGGGTGTGATAAGGCATCAGCTTGGCCCGGGCGAAGCCGTCGTGGATGGTCCGGCGCATCGCTTTTTCCGCCTTCGTTTCCCAGTGCCTGAACTGTCCGGCAGCCTCCTGATCGGCCTCGAGCGCCTCATAAAGGGCCCCCGGTGTGGGAAACGTCTCCCAGATGTGCTGCACATCCCCGTCCGGCTCCGCGTCAGCAAGACGTCTCCGCAAATGAGAGACAGTGATGTAGTAGGCCCTCGAGGCGCACGTCTGGCGGATGCGCTCCTTCCGCTCCCCGGAATCCTCAGGCAGCATTTTTTCCCGCAGGGCTTCCCATGCATCAGCGGTCCGTTCCGGATAAAGAGCAGACACAAAGAAAATACCCCCGTATTCGATCTTCCTCCGGTCCAGGCTCTGCCGAATCCGGTCCTGGTACGCCTGAAATGAAAGCTCCTCCTCCTCGTGCTTATCCACCTGGTTGACGATCAGCGACGGGCGGACATACTGCTCGTTCAGCTGCTGCAGAAATAAAAAATTTTCTTCCGACTCCACCTGCTGGTAGTCGGTGACGTAAAACAGTTCATCCGCTATCATCCACTCCGACTCCGCTGCCCGCTGATGAGCGGCTTCGGTAGAGTCGATGCCCGGCGTGTCAAAAAGCGTCACTCCCGGCGGCAGCGGAAGATCCGGATGCTTCACCTCCACCCGCTCGGTCTCTCTGGCCATCATCCAGGCGTTCGTCCAGTCCTCCGGCGGTACGGCCGCTGTCTGTCCGCCGGTCGTAACCTCATAGGAGATAGTACTGCCGGTTGTAAATGAAACGATATTTGCACTCGTCGGCACCGGGTGGGCCGGCAGCCATTCCCCGTCCAGCAGCTGATTGATCAGCGTGCTTTTGCCGGCGGAAAAATGGCCGCAGACGAGGATGTGGTACGCCGATGCGTTATTTTTCGCCTTCAGCCGCTGTAGGTCCTTCTGCTCCTCTTCGCCAAGCGCCGGCATGGCCCGGGCCTCTTCCAGGCCGTATGTGACCGCTTCCTGCGAAAACGTATGTCGGGAAAAAAAGCTCCGGACCGTGTCGTTGTTCCATTGATACATATCAAGACTTGGCCGCTGCACCGATACCGCGCTCCTTTTTATGTAAAAACGCCGCTCCTCCACAGCAGGAGAAGCCGGCGCTGTTTACAGCAGATAATCTTTTTCATACAAAAACGCGTAGGGAATGTCCACAAACACATACAGATCCTCCGTAATTGGATGAGAATACGTCCGAATCATTTCATCGCTGTGAAAATCCGTATACATATCGGAAAGAATCCCCCGCTGTTCAAAATTCATGCGTACAATATTCTCCAGAAAATACGGGCGCCAGCTCCAGTTGCGGTTGCGCTCCTCTGTCCGGTATTCCCACGCTTCACCGTTCTGACGCGAGGCGTTTCCGGAAAGCTGATACCCTTCCCGGTCGCACACATACACCCGGAAGCTCATTTCCTCGAGCGACTCTGCGGTTTTCAGCGTCCACCCGTCAATGTCTTCCATCACCTCCGCATGCTTGAGCCGGTCGTTCAGCCGCTGGTTCAGCTCGGCGGTAAGCTGGATCTGAGCTTCAATTTTTTTGCGTTCCACATCAATAAAATGATGGATGTCTTTTTTCATCCGTTCCTGAAACTGATCCTTTTCAATGAACGTCTCTTTCGGCTTGTCGAGATAAAATCCCTGGTAGTACCGGGCGCCGTTGCGCCAGGCGTAGTTCAGCTGATTAAACGATTCGATTTTTTCAAATAAAAGCGAAGCTCCAATCTTTCTCGACAGCGTCGATAACGAATGCAGCACGTCCCGGTAAATGCTCGGCACTGCAAAATTTTCAGAAAATGTTACGTCCACCTTCAGCACGTTCGGCTTTAAGTAGGCAATCTGCTCCAAATGAATCGCTTCCTTGCCGAGATTGTCAATCGCAATCGTCAATCCGGCGCTCTGGGCATACTGCATAAAATGCTTCAGGCGGGACAGGTCCTGCTGGAAATCCGTCGCCTTCAGCTCCAGGCAGATCGAGGTCGGGGCTATGCCCCTCTCCTCGTACCCGAGCAAAAATTCGACCAGCCCGTCTCCCCCGTCCCCCAGAATGGTGGCCGCATCCACGTTCAAAAAAATCATGTCCGTCCGCTCCCCGGCCACAAATGTTTCCAGGGCAGCCTGGTGCACGGCACGGTCGATTTCCTGTTTATACTCCCACGGCACGTTCGGGTCCCGAAAGCAGTTCTCAAGCGTTTCGACGGTCCCGTTGTCGTTCTGGAAGCGGCCGAGCACTTCATACGCAGAAATTTCCAGCTTATCTGCGCTCAGTATCGGCTGAAAGTATACCATGACCCGTTCTTTGTTCATCAATACGTCTAGCGCATCCAACTCCATCACCCAATCTTCCGCTCTCAGTCTTCGGCGGCTCTGCCAGTTTATCGTTTCTTACTGTTCACACACGCGTCTATTATATCATCTTTTTTCCGCCGATTGAAAAAACTGTTTCCAAAATTGGAAACAGCTTCAGGCAAAGTCGAATGGCGTCTCCTGATACACATAGTAGTTCAGCCAGTTCGTAAACAGCAGCGTCGCGTGGGCGCGCCACATTTTCAGCGGGGAATACAGATGGTTGTCCTCCGGAAAATAGTTTTCCGGCACCTCTGTTCCGAGTCCGCGCCGCATATCGCGTTCAAATTCATCGCGCAGCGTCTCTGCATCGTATTCGCTGTGGCCGGTCACATAAATCCGTTTACGGTCCTTCGTCGCCACGATATACAGCCCGGCTTCGTCGGATTCTGACAGAATGTCAAGGTCCGGACAGGCCTCCACGTCCTCCCGTCTCGTTTTTGTGTACCGGGAATGCGGCACATAAAACTGATCGTCGAACCCGCTCAGAAGCTTTTCGTTGCCGCCGTTAATATAGTGCGGGTACACGCCGAACTGCTTTTTCGGGAGCGGATGCTTATCGATGCCGTGGTGGTGGTACAGGCCGGCCTGGGCGCCCCAGCAGATGTGCAGCGTGTTCGTGACGTTCTGGTCGCTCCAGTCGAGAATGCTCTGCAGCTCTTCCCAGTAGTCCACCTCTTCAAATGGAATTTTTTCAAGCGGCGCTCCGGTGATGATCATGCCGTCGAATTTCCGGCTCCGCACTTCATCAATCGTTTTATAGAACGAAGACAGATGCTCGCGCGGCGTATTTTTGGAGCGGTGGGTGTCCGGGTGCAGAAAGGAGACGTCCACCTGCAGCGGCGTATTACTGAGCATCCGCAGAATCTGGGTCTCTGTGCGTTCCTTTAACGGCATCAGGTTCAGGATAACGATTTTCAGCGGGCGGATATCCTGCAGGTAGGCCCGGCTTTCGTTCATGATGAAAATATTCTCTTTTTCCAGCGTATCTTTGGCCGGTAAATAGTCAGGCACTTTAATAGGCATGCACTATCGTACTCCTTTAGCGTATTTCGGTGTTCTCTCCTTTACTTTCTGTTATCTGTATATCAAACATCGCGGCCGGCGTCCAGTCTTTGCCGCTTTTGTGAAAAACGGATGGCCGCAAGGGACCATCCGCAGACGTTTTTATTCTTTCCACCACGTATCGTACAGCGTTGCCGGCAGCTCCCGTTTATGCGCCGTTTTGTTATACATATCCACCAGCCGGTCATGGGCTTCGGAATCGATGCTGCGGCCTTCGAGAAAGTCGTCAATCTGATCGTATGTCAGCCCGAGCGCTTCCTCGTCCGGGAGTCCCGGCCGGTCGCTTTCAAGATCGGCGGTCGGGACTTTTTCAAACGTCGATGCCGGTGCTTCAAGCTCGCGCAGCAGCATTTTGCCCTGGCGCTTGTTCAGGCCAAACAGCGGTGCCACGTCGCAGGCGCCGTCCCCGTGCTTCGTATAAAAGCCGGTGACCGCCTCTGCCGCATGATCGGTGCCGAGCACAAGCAGGCCTTCGGCCCCGGCGACATCATACTGGGCCTTCATCCGCTCCCGGGCCTTCGTGTTGCCTTTGATAAAGTCGGACATGGTCGTCCCGAGGGCCTGCTCAAACGCGTGCACCGACGCGTCCACACCCGGCTGCACGTCGATCGTATACGTTTCCTGCGGCTCGATGTAGTCAAGGGCCTTCGAAGCATCGTCTTCATCGTGCTGCTTGCCGTACGGCAGACGGAGCGCGACGAATTTAAACGGCACGGCCTGCTCGGTTTCAAGCTCATCCACAGCCATCTGGGCGAGCTTGCCGGCGAGCGTTGAATCCTGGCCGCCGGAAATGCCGAGTACAAAGCCTTTGGCTCCGGCCTGCTTCGCGTATTCTTTTAAAAAGTGCACCCGGCGCTCGATTTCCTGCTTCGGATCAATCTCCGGCGTCGTCTGCAGTGCTTCAATAATTTCATTCTGTGTTGCATTCATAGTTCGTGCCTCCAGATTAAATTATTTGTTTGAACGGGGAGCCTGGATACCAAACCGCTCCATCTGTTTCCACTGCTTTTCCTCGAACAGAATGTGCGCCTCGTAGTCCCCAAGCAGGTCAAAGTGCGGGTAGTCGTCGCGGTAATGGATCCATCCGGCCTTCAGCCCGTACTGCCTGCCCCAGCGCGCAAGTGTTTCCACGTCCCGGCAGGAGGCTTTTGTGACCGTATCACAGTCGGGAAAACGCGGATCATACCAGTAATGCGTTAAGAGGGCCACTTCGCCCGCCGCTGCCTTTTGCTTCCAGGCTCTCAGCTCATGGGCTTTAATGCCAAACGCCATCGTCTCCACCACCTTTGGCAGCACCCGCGGCCGTAGAGCCCGCCAGCCGCTTGTAGGCCTCATGCCAGTCCGGCAGCGCCTTGCGGATGGCTACCGGCTTAAACGTTTCTTTTCGGACGCACACGTGGCTCGAAAACGCCCGGATGCACGTCTTACCTTCGGCGTTAGTCACAATATACCCATATTTTACACGCACTCCGTCATAAGAATCAATCCACGTTTCAATTTCCACATCCTCGCCGTAGACGGCGGGCGTTTCGTAATCAATATTAATACCGAGCACCGGGAACAAATAGCCGGCTTTTTCAATATCCGGATAGTAAAAGCCCATCTCCTTCATGTGGTGCGTCCGTCCGATTTCGCACCAGACCACATAGGAGCCGTGATGGACGATGCCCATCTGGTCCGTTTCAGCATATCGTACTTCAATTGGTGTATGAACGCTCTTCATGTCCTTCTTCTCCTTCGGATTTCACCCGTACTTCAAGCGCATGCTTCACGTCTTCAGCCGTCAGCTCGTGCAGATTTTCCTCGTTCTGCTCCGACTGGAACAGCCGGAAGGCCTGCTGCTGAAAAATTTCTTCAGCCACGTCCTCGGCGAGCCGGGCGTTGCCGTCCGTGTTGGATACAGCGTACCTGCTTTCAAGCAGCTCGCGCGCCTCCGGCTCAAAATGATAGCCGAACCGCTCCACCGAACGCTCTGTGATCTCAGCCAGATCCTGTGGCGTATACGGCGGGAAGTAAAAGGTTTTTTTAAATCGGGATTCAAGACCCGGGTTCATTTCAAGCAGCTGCTTCATCGGCTCCGGATAGCCGGAAAGGACAACCACCAGATTTTCGTCGTGCTTCGTCATTTCTTCGACGAGCGTATCAAGCGCCTCCCGGCCGAAGTCGCTCCGCGAGCTCGACATCAGGGCGTAAGCCTCGTCAATAAACAGCACTCCGCCGAGGGCTTCGCGGACCTTCCGCTTCGTTTTCGCGGCTGTCTGGCCAACATACTCGGCGACGAGGTCGCTGCGGCCGGCGACGATGCAGTGGCCGCGCTTTAAAAACCCGTATTCCTTCAGGATGCCGGCATACACCTGGGCAAGCGTCGTCTTGCCGGTGCCCGGCGGTCCGGAAAAGACGGTATGCAGCTGAATCGGCACGGTCGGCGCCCCCTCTTCGCGGCGCTGCTGTTGCACGCGGATAAAGGAGGCAAGCTTTTTCATTTCCTGCTTCACGTGATCGAGGCCAATGAAGTCATCGAGCTGTTGGACGGCGGAGCGTTTGTCCTTCGGCTGTTCGCCTTCCGGCTCCTGAATATCATCAGCGGTCAACAGCGAAAAATCGTCAATACCGATATAGTCCTGATTGCCGATTGCCGCCCCTTTCTGGAAAATGCTGTCGAGTACAATATTTTTAACGGTGCGGCCGTTGCCGAACGTTTCATCCACCTGTTCCTTTTCAATCCGTTCTTCGAGCACCCGTTTGCTTTCCTCGCTCAGGAAAAAGTCGTTTTCCATCGCGACCTTTTCCCCGATTTCCATCAGCTCATCCATATTGTAGTCGGGCAGATGGATATGGTTGCTTTCCGGAAACCGGCTGCGAAGGCCCGGATTGGCATGCAGAAACTGCCGCATTTCTTCCGGATAGCCGGCCAGGATAACCGCGAACGTACCGGCGTACTCCCCGCTCGTCATCGCCGAGACCAGAGTGTCAATCGCCGTCTGTCCAAAGTCGTTTCCGGCCATTCCTTCGCGTTTTAAGCTGTAGGCCTCATCAATGAACAGCACGCCGCCGACCGCTTCCTTGATCAGCGCCATGGTTTTTTCCTCGGTCTGGCCAACGTACGAGCCGACGAGGCGGGAACGGTCGGTTTCAAGCACTTCATCGCGCTGCAGCAGGCCGAGCTGGTGATAAATCTTAGCCAGCAGGCGGGCGAGCATCGTTTTGCCCGTGCCGGGGTTGCCCGTCAGAATCATATGAAGGCTTCGTTCATCCTTCCACTGATACCCCTGCTCCTTCCGCCGCTTCTGGTACTGCAGATAATGATACATGTTATGCACGCGGGACTTTACGCCGTGAAGGCCGATCATGTCATTGAGCTCTTCAAGCGGGTCGGCATACTCTTCGCCCACCTTCGTGAGTGAGCTCGACGCTTCGTTCCACTTTCCCTTTAGCTGCTCCACATGGCTGATTGCTTCTTTAATTTCGCGAACGGCTTCGGGCGAATAAAACGAGCCCGAGGCTGTATCCATATAGGCCTGGGCGCTCAATGCCAGCCGTTCGCACGCCTGCTTGATGTTTTCAAGCAGAAACGGAAGCTCCCGCAGGTGTTCGTTTTCCACCACGTTCAAAAAGTCTACGGTCAATTCTTCCGGATTCCACGTGTCAAGCGTATCATCAAGATACTGAATCATCTGACGGCACTGCTCGCGCAGCTGTTCAGCCACGCGGTAGCGGGCCGATGCCGGATCCGTTTCGCGGAGCGGCGTCAGCTGGGTATCCAGAATGTTTTCCTGAATGCTGTCGATCCGCTCCATCGGCCGCAGCTGCTGCAGAAGAGGCACCGAATCGTCAAGCTCCTCTGCCTTTTGCAGCCAGTTGCGGATCATCGGGTCAAACCGGCGCTGATGCTTCCACCGGTCTCTGGCCATGAGCGCGTATACGCGCGCGCAGCCGGAGGGCTGTTCGTTTTCCTCCAGCGTCCGGATGCACTCGTAGGCCCGTTTGACTGTGATATTATTTTCTTCTTTTTCCCATCTATCGATTATATCGTAAATGTTATTTTGCTCGTTAATTTGCAATAAAGGCACCCCCTATCGGGAAAAGGACGAAAATGAGTAGTCATCTTTATCGTATTCCCTGGTTGAACACGCATTAGTCCTTGTTTTTATTATAAGAGGTTGATAAAGGTGTGACAAATTTTATCATTGCGGTATGTGAAATTTTAAATATTATTAAAGCGAAAGCCCCGGCGGACCGGGACCTTCTGTTAACACTTACTGATTGCGTTTTGCTTCTGCCGCTTCAAGGTTGTTGCGGAGAACCATCTGCAAAATACCACCGTGACGATAGTAATCCATCTCGACGTCACTGTCAAAACGGGCAACCACCTGGAAGGTAGTCGTTTTGCCGTCCTGATCAGTGGCGACGACGTCTATCATGTCATGCGGCTTTACGGTATTATCAATTTTCACATCGAAATGCTCTTCTCCGGTCAGGCCGAGAGAATCAGCGTTTTCGCCTTCCTGGAACTGCAGCGGGAGCACGCCCATCAGCACAAGATTACTGCGGTGAATACGCTCGAAGCTTTCCGCAATAACGGTCTTGATGCCGAGCAGGTTTGTCCCTTTCGCTGCCCAGTCACGGGAGCTTCCCATGCCGTAATCTTTGCCGGCCATTACAAGCAGGCCAGTGTTTTCCTCTTTGTATTTCATCGCTGCATCATAGATGGACAGCACTTCACCGTTTGGCCAGTAGGTCGTATATCCGCCTTCTGTGCCAGGCGCCAGCTGGTTTTTAATCCGGATGTTGGCGAAGGTTCCGCGCATCATCACTTCGTGGTTACCGCGGCGGGAACCGTACGAGTTAAACTGTGCCGGCTTCAGGCCTTTTTCCATCAGATAGCGGCCGGCCGGGCTGTCCTTCGCGATGGACCCTGCCGGGGAAATGTGGTCGGTCGTAACCGAGTCGCCGAATTTCGCCACGGCCCGCAGAGCAGACAACGGTTTAATGTCTTCCGGCTCCTTGGACATTTCTTCAAAGAACGGCGGATTCTGAATGTACGTGGAATCATCGTCAAAGTCGTACAGCTGCGCATTTTCGTCCGACTGCAGCTCGTTCCAGCGCTCGTTGTTGTCAAAGACAGTCTCGTACTCTTCTTTAAAGAGGTCCGGAGACACGTTTTGCGTGATAAAGTCTTTGATTTCGGTCGCGGACGGCCACAGGTCGTTAAAGTATACGTCGTTGCCGTCATTATCCTTGCCGAACGAATCACGGTACATATCAAAGTCAACTGTGCCGGCCAGCGCGTACGCTACAACAAGCGGCGGCGATGCCAGGTAGTTGGCTTTGACGAGCGGATGGATCCGTCCTTCAAAGTTACGGTTTCCGCTCAATACGGATGATACAAGCAGATCGCTGTCTGTGATCCCTTTTTCGATCTCTTCGAGCAGCGGGCCGCTGTTACCGATACACGTCGTACAGCCGTAGCCGACCAGGTTAAACCCGAGATCGTTCAGGTACGGCATCAGGCCGGAGTCGTCAAGATAGCGGGTAACCACCTTGGACCCTGGAGCGAGCGACGTTTTAACGTACTCCGGTACTTCCAGTCCTTTTTCCACCGCATTACGGGCGACAAGACCTGCGCCGATCATTACGTATGGGTTGGACGTGTTCGTACAGCTTGTGATGGCTGCGATGGCAAGCGCCCCGGTTTTCATCGTCGACGTTTTGCCGTTTGGATGTTCGATAGTCGCTTCGTTGTCGATCTCCTCCGGAGACAGGCCGAATCCCTGATTGCCGGCTGGAGCCGTAAGCGCATCATTGAACTGTTTTTTCATGTCGGATAACGTAATCAAATCCTGCGGACGCTTCGGACCACTCAGGCTTGGTTCGATTTCCGCCAGGTCAATTTCAATCACCTGGGTGAACTGCGGTTCTTTTTCGGACGGATCAAAGAAGATGTGGTTCTGCTTGCAGTAGTCTTTGACAAGCTGCACATGCTCTTCATCGCGGCCGGTCAGGCGCAGATAGTTGAGCGCTTCTTCGTCGACCGGGAAGAACCCACAGGTCGCGCCGTATTCCGGTGCCATGTTGGAAATCGTCGCCCGGTCAGCAAGCGGCATTTCCGCCAGGCCTTCGCCGAAGAATTCCACAAATTTACCGACAACGTTCGTTTCCCGGAGCCGCTGGGTAACGCGCAGCGCCAGGTCTGTCGCTGTCGAACCGTTCGGCAGGGAGTTTACGAGACGAACACCGACCACTTCAGGTGCCGGGAAGTAGGAAGGCTGCTGCAGCATGCCCGCTTCCGCTTCAATACCGCCAACACCCCAGCCAAGAACACCGAGGCCGTTGATCATGGTCGTGTGGGAGTCCGTACCAACGAGTGTA
Organism: Marinococcus tarijensis; assembly: GCF_054971385.1. Taxonomy (NCBI): domain Bacteria; kingdom Bacillati; phylum Bacillota; class Bacilli; order Caryophanales; family Bacillaceae; genus Marinococcus; species Marinococcus tarijensis. The sequence continues at coordinate 75,230 of NZ_JBQOJA010000009.1, forward strand.
TCCGGATACGTGTCCACCTCGCCGTTTTCGGTTTCTTTTGTGTGTACAACGGAAGCAAGGTACTCCAGGTTCACCTGGTGCACGATGCCTGTAGCCGGCGGTACAGCGCTGTAGTTGTTAAACGCTTTGGTTGCCCAGCTGAGGAGCTTGTAGCGCTCTTCGTTTCTCGAAAATTCAAAGTTCATGTTCTGATTTAACGAGTCATCAGTACCGTAACGGTCCACCTGTACTGAGTGGTCCACCACAAGGTCCACCGGAATTGCCGGGTCGATGACATCCGGGTCTCCCCCGAAATCATTCATTGCTTTCCGCAGCGATGCCAGGTCCACGACTGCCGGAACCCCGGTAAAGTCCTGGAGAATAACGCGGGATGGTTTGAATGGCACGTCATACTTGGAGCCTTCTTCCGATCCCCATTTTGCCAAACTTTCTACATGTTCCTGTTTGATTACGTGTCCGTCCAACTGTCTTAGTACAGATTCGAGCAGCACACGAATGGAATATGGCAGCTTCGACACATCGCCGACTCCTGCATCCTGAATAGCTTTAATGTCGTAATAGTAATACGTTTTGCCATTCGATTCAAAAGCCTTGCGAGCATTGAATACGTCTTGATTTTGAGCCATATGTACCCCTCCTTCTTGATCTATTATACAACAATCCAATAACGTTGTCGAAAAAGTAGATGAGGATAAGCAGAAAGGCCTGCAGCTGTATTACTTCACTGCCGCCTTTCCTGATCTGTTTCTCGACCCACTTTCATAGAATAGCAAAACTTTCCTCAAAGATAAATATTTTCGGATAAAAATTCGGAAAACGCTTGCCTCTTTTTTTCGTTTGTCAGATCCCGAGCAGCTTTTTCCACCACGGTTTTTTCTCTCCCGCATCCGGATTTCCGGCATCTGCTTCCGGTTCATCCTCGGCAAACACGTCCTCACGGTTAATCGCGGTGTCGGACGTGACGACCAGGCCGTACGCGCCCTCCGGCTCATCGAGCGTGACGCGCCGGTAAGACATGCGGCGGGTCTCCGCTGCTTTCCGGTACGGCCGCAGCGCTTCAAGGCTCAGATGGCCGTCGACAAGTACTTCCTTCGCCTTCTGGTCATGCATCGCATTCAGCACTTCCTGGCGTATACCTTTTTCCATCACCTGTTTTTTCGTCAGTGCAAGAATGACGCGTTCGCGGTACGTATCAAGATACAGACGCCGCTCCGCTTCATTGGGCATTTTCTTTCCGTGTATTTCATTTTGAAGGTGTTCGTTTACATCATTGGACATGGGCACTTCTCCCTTTCATTAGGATGAATGGCGGGAAGGTACGGAGCTGTCGGGCTCCGGCTCCCGCTGAAGAACCTTTTCGAGCTGTTTGTATTTCACGGCCATGTAAACGCGCCACGGCACGAGCATGGCAAATGCCAGAAGAAAGAACATTCCGGCAAGCACTGCCGGCTCAATCGCATCGCCGATGATCAGCTTAATGATCGTCCGCACAATTAAGAGGCCGACCAGAATGAATGAAAAAGCTTTGGACCGGCGCACAAAAATCCGGCGTTCCCGTATTTCAAAAGATGTGGTGGCCATCAGCAGAAAGGAGAAAACAAACCCGACGAGAAGCGCCTCGCCGACCTCGAGCCCGGTCGGACGGGCCGGCGGGTAAACAAACATCAGCGCTCCCGTCGCCATGAAAAACGGCGGCAGCACGATTTTTTTGAATGTCGCCGGCTGCTTAATGGCTTTCATGCGGATGACGATCACGACAGAAGCCATAAAAAAGGCCGTGAGGGTCGTAATAATCAGCAGTGTACTCACTTCGGCCGCCTTCCTTTCTATAAAAATAGGGTGTATCACATGAAGGCTTTCCTGCCCTTATGATACACCCCGAAGCGGCGGCCCGCAATTGTTCGCTCTTTTACAGCACCTCTTCATTTTCATGCTGCAGCCGGTACATTTTTTCATACAGTCCCCCGGAGGCAAGCAGCTCCTGGTGCGTACCGCGTTCAGCAATTTCCCCCTGATGCAGTACGATAATCTGGTCAGCGTGCCGGATCGTGGAGAGCCGGTGGGCAATCATGATGGTCGTCCGGTTTTCCACAAGGCTTGCCAGCGCCTGCTGGATCACCGCTTCACTTTCGCTGTCGATATTGGCCGTTGCCTCATCGAGTACGAGCACCTTCGGATCATGGGCGACGGTCCGGGCAAACGTGATCAGCTGCTTTTCGCCGTTCGAAAACGAGCTCCCCCGCTCGCCCACCTGTTCGTCGTACTGATCCGGCAGTGCTTCGATAAACTGATCCGCCCCGACAAAAGCAGCCGCCTGCCGCACCTCCTCGTCGCTCAGCCGGTGGTTGTGCATCGCAATATTTTCCCTGACCGTTCCCGTAAACAAAAACGGATCCTGCAGAACAAGTCCGACGTGCCGGCGCAGCGCCTCCTCCGGCCAGCGCTGCAGGTCCTTTCCGCCGAGAAAGATGGTGCCGGCATCGTGTTCATAAAACCGGAGCAGCAGGTTAATGATCGAGCTTTTACCGCTGCCGGTATGGCCGACAATCGCAATGGTCTCGCCTTCTTTTACCGACAGGTTAATGTCCCGGAGGACCGGATGCTCGCCGTCATAGCTGAACGTCACGTGATCAAATTCGATCTCTCCGCTCCGTGAGGCTTCCCCGGTCTGCCGGCCCCTCGTCACTGCTGCCTCCTGGCCGGTCACATCCATTAAATGAAACACCCGTCCGGCGGAGACAATCGACTGCTGATACAGCGACATCTGCTGCATGATTTCATTCACCGGTTCAAAGAAGCGCTCAAAATAGTTGACGAAGGCATAAATCACTCCGACCTGTACGGCCCCTTCCATCGATAAAATGCCAAAATACGACAGCACGCCGACGAGAGCAAGCACCGACACGAGGTCGATCGCCGGGCGAAGCAGCAGGCCGTCAATTTTCATGCTTTTCAGCCCGGCTTCGTAGTGGGCATCATTGATTCCGGAAAATTCCTGCTTCATCCGGTTCTCCTGCCGGAACAGCTGGATGACCGACATGCCCTGCAGGCTTTCGTTAATTTTCGTGTTCAGCCGGCTCAGCTTGCCGCTCATTTCCCCGTAGTACCTGGCGCTGTAGCGGCGGTAAAGCATCATCAGCAGAAGCAGAAGCGGCATAATCAGTATCGCCGCAGCCGCAAGGCGGACGTCCAGAAAGAACATGGCGATAAGCACCCCAACCAGAAACACCCCGTTCTGGATAAAGGTCGAAAGCACCTCCATGTACAGCTCCCGGATCCGCTCGGTGTCGTTGGTGATCCGGCTCACGAGCGCTCCGGACGGCGTCTGGTCGTAAAAACGCATCGACGCCTCTTCGACGCTCGAAAACACATCGACGCGGATTTGCTGAATGCTTTTCAGCGCAATGCGCTGAAACCAGTAGGTGTGAAAATACACCATCACCGCGGAAAGAACGGTGGCCGCTGCGAAGATGGACGCGAGCCACGTCAATTCATCCGCCGGAAATACTCCTGGCGTCACGTAGCTGTCTATAAAGACCTTTACGAAGTACGGACTGAGGAGCTCCGCGCCGACGCCGATCACAAGAAACGTACAGGCAAACGCCAGCAGCCGTTTGTGAACACCTGCATACTTTAACAGCCGCTTCACAATCGCCCGCTGCTCCTGTTTGGTTAACACTTTATCCTCGTGCAGCATCAGCGGTCCCCCCTTTCCACCTGAGCCTTCAGTTCTTCGCGCTTCACCATTTCTGCATAGATGCCTCCGGCTTCCATTAATGCACGGTGGGAGCCGTTTTCAACGATCGTGCCGTGCTCCATCACCCACACCGCATCCGCTTCTTTTACCGTGCTCATGCGGTGCGTCACGATAAAGGTCGTTTTCCCCCGGCGCTCCTGCTTCAGCGCTTCGAGAATCTGCTGCTCGGTGTTTGCGTCCACGGCGGAAAGAGCATCATCCAGGATGAGAATTTCCGGATTCTGCAGAAGCGCCCGCGCAATCGAAATACGCTGCTTCTGGCCTCCGGAAAGAGTGACACCGCGCTCCCCGACAGCTGTCGCATAGCCGTAGGGAAGCGCCACAATATCGTCATGAATGGCTGCGAGTCCGGCCGCACGCTGAATGTCCTGCTGGGTGGCCTCCGGGTTGGAGAAGGCGATATTGTCTGCCAGCGTCATCGAAAACAGAAAATGCTCCTGCGGCACATTTCCGAATGCGAGGCGGTACGTGTCCAGATAATAGGCCTCTGCGGGCGTTCCGCCAATTGTAATGGCTCCGTCCCCGCTTTTCAGCTCCCGGAGAAGCAGCCGCAAAAGCGTCGTTTTCCCACTGCCGGTCCGCCCGACGATCCCGATGGTTTGTCCCGGCTGCACGGACGCGTGAATATCGTGCAGTGCGCTCGTTTCCGACCGCGGATAGTAAAATTCATCTATGTCTATCTGCACTGCCCCAGCCGGCACGTCCTCCACTCCGGCCTTCTGGTCGGTAATGTCAGTCCGCTCAGCCATCAGGCTGCGAATGCGGTCATACGACGCGTGCCCGCGTTCAATAATGTTAAAAAACCACCCAAACGCAAGCATCGGCCAGATGAGCATGCCCAAATAGACGCTGAACGTCGTTAACTGCCCGATGGTAATCGTCCCGTCGTTCACATAGCCGGCACCAAAGCCAATCGCGAGCAGATAGCATACGCCGATGATAAGGGTGATTGTCGGATCAAACAGGGCGTCAATGCGGGCGACCCGCTCGTTTTTGTCCACCACGTCCCGGGACTGCTCATCAAACGCTTCGATGTCTTCACGTTCGTACCCGAACGTTTTTGTTACCTTTACGCCGGAAATGCTTTCCTGCGTCCGGTTGTTCAGCTGCGAAAAGGACTGCTGGGCAGCACCAAACCGCTGATGAAGCAGGTGGCCGTACCAGCTTGTCAACAGAGCCATCAGCGGCATCGGCAGGAGCGTAATCAGCGTCAGCTGCCAGCTTATGCCGACCGCCATGGCCAGAACGACGAATCCTCCCATGACGAGCGAATCCACAATCGTTAAAACTCCCTGCCCGGCCATCATCTGCACCGCGGTAATATCGTTGGTGGCGTGTGCCATCAGATCCCCGGTCCGTTTCCGTCCAAAAAAATCGCTGCTCATCCGCGTGAAGTGCTGATACAGATTGTAGCGGAGCGTCCGGCCGAGATGGAGCGAGGAGCCGAAAATCATAATACGCCAGACGTACCGGAGCACGTACATGCATATCCCTGCCGCAATCATCGCTCCCATCCAGCCAGCAAGCATGCCGGTCGTCAGGCGGTTTTGTTCGATCGCATCGACCACCACCCCGACCACATACGGCGGCAGAAGGGAAAGCAGGGCCACAATAATGAGCAGAAGAATCCCGAAGCTGTACTTGAACCGCTCCTGCCAGAAAAACCAGCGTAAATCCCAAAAAGCGCGCATCCCTCTCATCCTCTCTATGGATAAAAAAGCACCCTCCAGAAGCTAGAAGGGTGCTGACCGTTATTTCTTATCTTGTTGTCGCTGCATTGCTTTCATCATTTGGTTGATCTTCTTCTGGGACGGGTTCTGCCCCATCTGCATCATCATAACGCGCAGCATTTGTTCATTAATAGGAGGATTCTTTTTCAGATAGTTCATCATCGTTTTTCTTGCGATAAAGAAACCGATGGCTACACCAACTAGTAAAATGACAATGCCGATAATTGTTAACCATAGCCAGCCCATGTGTCTTACCCCTTTCCCGAATACCTAACATATATGTGTGTGTTGTTAGTGTCTCTAAACAGACCTTGTTTATTATAACGCATTCTTTTATGTAAAGAAAGCACCGATTCGAAAGATTCAGCACCGGTGCCCGTTTTTCAACCGGATGAAAATAAGAAAAAGCAGCCGGCGGGCTGCTTTCTCCTCAACACATGATTATTTGATCAACTGTCTGGCTGCTTCGGCCACCTTGTCCGGCGTGAAGCCGTACTTTTCGACGACTTCCCCGCCCGGCGCGGACGCACCGAAGCGGTCAATGCCGTACACGGCGCCGTGGGAGCCGACGTACTTGTACCAGCCGAAGGACGATCCCATTTCCACCGCCATCGCCGGTACACCGTCCGGGAGCACCGAGCGGCGGTAGTCCTCGGACTGATGATCGAACGCATGGAAGTTTGGCATGCTGACGACGTTGACCGTCCAGCCATCCTCCTGCAGCTGGGCTTTCGCGTCCACCGCGAGGGACACTTCCGAGCCGGCAGCGACGAGAAGGAGATCCGGCTTTTCGGCCTGTTCGCCGATCACGTAGGCTCCCTTGCGGACGCCTTCGACCGCTTTTTCCTTCGTGTCTTCGAGCGTCGGTACGCCCTGGCGGGTCAGCACGAGCGCCGTTGGCGTCGATTCGCTTTCCATTGCCACGCGCCACGCAGCGACCGTTTCGTTGCCGTCCGCCGGGCGGATGACGTTCAGGTTCGGAATCGCCCGGAGCGCCGCCAGCTGTTCGACCGGTTCGTGCGTTGGACCGTCTTCGCCGACCGCGATGCTGTCGTGCGTGAATACCTGCGTCAGCGGCAGCCCCATCAACGCGCTCAGGCGCAGCGCCGGACGCAAGTAATCGGAAAAGACGAGGAACGTCGAGCCGAACGGCTTCAGGCCGCCGTGCAGCTGAATGCCGTTCACGGCTGCCGCCATCGCGAATTCGCGGACCCCGAACCAGATATTGCGGCCGGTGTAGTCGTTGCGGCTGAAATCGTTCTCCGCTTTGATCAGCGTTTTGTTGGAGCCGGCCAGGTCGGCCGATCCACCGAACAGGGACGGCACGGCGGCCGCTACTTCCTGCAGCACATCGCCGGAGGCGGCACGGGTCGCCACTTTTTCATCCGTAAAGACCGGCAGATGGGCACCCCAGCCTTCCGGGAGTTTCCCGGCAATCGCCTGCTCGAGCTCTTCAGCGAGTTCCGGGTTCGCCTGCTTGTAGGCATCAAACCGCTCGTTCCATTCCTGTTCGGCCTTCGCCCCGGCCTGCTTGACCTCGTCAAACAGCTCGGTCACCTCCGGCGGGATGTGAAACGCATCGTAGTCCCACTGGTAGGCTTCCTTCACCAGGTTGTACTCCTCGTCACCGATCGGCGCCCCGTGGGCCGCATTCGTGCCGCCTTTGTTCGGTGCTCCGTAGCCAATCACCGTTTTCACTTCGATCATGGATGGCTTCGGGGACTGCTTCGCTTCTTCGATTGCTGCTTCCAACGCCTCGACGTCGTTGCCGTCCTCGATAAAGATCGTGTGCCAGCCGTAGGCTTCATAGCGCTGCAGCACGTTTTCGGAGAACGACTGGTGGAGCGCGCCGTCGAGCGACACGTCGTTGGAGTCATACAGCACGACGAGGTTGCCGAGCTTCAGGTGGCCGGCGAGGGACGCCGATTCCGATGCCACGCCTTCCATCAGGTCGCCGTCGCCGCAGAGCACGTACGTGAAATGGTCGACCACGGCGTGATCGTCGGTGTTGTATTTGGCGGCCAGATGGCGCTCGGCCATCGCCATCCCGGTGCCCATGGCCAGTCCCTGGCCGAGCGGGCCGGTGGTTGCTTCCACGCCGGCGGTGTGTCCGTATTCCGGGTGGCCCGGCGTCTGGCTTCCCCACTGGCGGAAGTTTTTCAGTTCCTCGAGCGACAGGTCGTAGCCGCTCAGGTGCAGCATGCTGTATAGGAGCATCGATCCGTGTCCGGCGGACAGCACGAAGCGGTCGCGGTTAAACCATGCCGGGTTGGCCGGGTTGTGGTTCATGGATTTGGTCCAGAGCGCGTACGCCATCGGCGCCGCTCCCATCGGAAGCCCCGGGTGGCCCGACTGGGCTTTTTCAATGCTTTCGATGGACAGTGTCCGAATCGTGTTAATTGCTAATTGTTCTGTGCTAATTGCCATGCATATGTCCCTCCACTGTATGTATTTTTGGGTGGAAACCCGTACCTGTGAGTTGACCCCGCGGGAATTTCCGTGTTCTTGTACGCTTTTATGATAAAGGTTTTAAAACGATTACACAAGCGTGTTAACAGAGAAAGAAGAAAATCAAAAGGCCTGCTCTTTGTTAAGACCAGGCCTCTCTTTTATCTTAATGTCGGAAGCTGCGGTTCCGTCGTTTCACACGCTCAAGCTTGCTTGGAGTTACATCCGTGCCTTCTTCATCCACCACTTTTACGTTTTCAAGCTGGTTTTTAAACGAAGAACGGAATTTGCTTAAATATTCCTGACGCAGCGCATGCTGTTCTTCTTCTTCTTCAGCTGTCAGCCCTGTTGATTTTTGACGTTTGGCTAACTCATTAATCCGGTCAATTTTTTCTTTCGAAAGCATAAGTTGCCTCCCTTAAAATGGCGTTCCTTTTTTATTATATTAAAAACAGCGCCGTACCGCAAACAAATCATTGCGGTTCTATATCCGCACGCTGCTGTTCATATTCTTTATAACGGCGGTGCACCGTCGCTTTGGAAATATCGTAGCCAAGGCCCCGGAGCGTCAGAGCGATATCTTTAAACGTCAGCTCCCGCTGTTTCAGCTTAACGATTTCTTCAATGGGCACCTCTATTTTCTTCCGGCCGCCGCTGCGGCTCAACCCGAAGTTTTCTTCCGGATGATACCCGTTTTCCACCGCCCGCTGCATCCCCCGCTTAATCTTAAAATTATGCAGACGGCGCTGATGCTCTTCCACAATGGATAAAATCTCCATAATCATATGATCGGTATCTGCAATTTCAAGCTCCCCGTCATCCTTCACCGTATAGATGGACGTACCCCTTTTCTGCAGCTCATGGAGCACGGCAATTTTAGCATTTCCACGTCCAAGCCGCGTGTCATCGGTGATCAGCAGTGTGTCCGCCCCGGTGTCATCGAGGAGCTCAAACACACGGAGAAGTCCGTCCCTCTCCACGGAATAGCTGCTCTCCTGTTCTGTCACGGTCTGCTGCACCGTCCAGCCATTTGATGCCGCAAGAGCTTCCAGCTCCTCCTGCTGCCTGGCAAGCGAGGACTGCTGTTCTTCTTTTTCCGTACTTACCCGGGCGTAAATGATGCATGTTTTCATTTGTCTGCGGTCCTTTCCGTTCGTGTTTTACTGTTCGGCAGCGTCAAACGAAACCGTTCGTTCCCACGGCTGCTCCTGATAGCCCAGCCTGTCCTTTAAAACCGGATGCTCCTGTTCATAGACGATTTCTGCCGAACGGTCTGCTTCCGTGCCGCCCAGCGTGTCCGGAGTGATCGAAGCGTCCGCTGAATATACCAAAAATAAAAGCGCGAATGCAAATAAGGCAAGCATCGTCCAGTCCGTTGAAGTGAAAGTTTTGAGTTTATTCATATGCATGTTCCCCCTGAATGAGAATGTATGTTCCTATATTCATCCAGTATACCAGAATACCTGTTCCCGTCAACAGAAATATTAGAACGGGTGTTTGCGTTTTTGTTCCCCTCATGCTATACTTTACTCAGAAAAATTCCTCAAAAGGAGGTGCGGAGATGAAGCTATCCAAGCGCCAGCAGCAAATTCTTGATTATATAAAAGAAGAAGTAAAAGAAAAAGGCTATCCGCCTTCGGTCCGGGAGATCGGAGAAGCCGTGGGGCTCGCCTCGAGTTCAACGGTGCACGGGCACCTCGCCCGCCTTGAAAACAAAAATTTAATCCGCCGTGACCCGACCAAGCCGCGGGCAATTGAAGTGCTTGAGCTTGAAGACCAGGGCAGCGAGCCGATTCACGAAAGCAAAGCTGTGTACGTGCCGGTGATCGGTAAAGTCACGGCCGGGGAGCCTATCACTGCGGTGGAAAATGTAGAAGAATACATCCCTCTTCCGGAGCGCATGGTGACCGACGAGGAACAGGTGTACATGCTTACCATTCAGGGGGACAGTATGATAGAGGCTGGCATTTTTGACGGGGATCTTGTCGTCGTTCAAAAGCAGCAGACCGCTGATAACGGCGATATTATTGTCGCTATGACCGATGAAATGGAAGCGACAGTTAAACGGTTTTATAAAGAAGAAAACTTTATCCGGCTGCAGCCTGAAAATGCCACCATGGATCCGATCATTTTAGAAAACTGTACGATACTCGGCAGAGTGACCGGCGTTTTCCGCACCATCTTTTAATCACATAAACGGGGCCGCCTGCTTTATCAAAGCAGGCGGCCCCGTTTGTATTATGCCCGGCATGCAAGCGTCCGGTATGACGTAACAATTTGATTTCCTTCGACATCTCTATCGGTAATCACTATCACCGTGGCTGACGTAATATTTTCCTGTTCAATAAATTCGAGCCCCCGGTGCCAGAGCCATTCATACACCGTTGTCATGTCTACGTTCAGTTCATCTTTCCGGAGTGCTTCTGCCGTAATCTGCATCGACAGCAGCAGCTGGTCGCCCTCAAAGATGTGAAGCACCGGTCCATTAAAATGTTCAGACTCTCCCGGGCTGCCTTCATACGGTCCGTGATAAAAGTCAAGCAGGCGTGCCATCACGATTCCCCCTTTAACGACTTCGGCGCACATACGTGCCTGAAGCTCGTTTTTCTATTGGTGAATTGTGATTCCTTTTCCCTGCACCTCTCCTGCTAAACCCGAATTTCCCCCACGTGTCCTGAAGGGTTACTGGTCGAGCCACTCTTTAATCTGCTGCTTGTCGTTATCATCAAGGTTGCCTTCCTCGATCCAGTAATTCACCAGCTTCATCATTCCCTGCTTGGACAGCCCCACCCGGCTGCTGTCGGAGGGGTGGCTACTGATGTCCGTTTTTCCGTATTGGTAAATGTATACATACGGCGCCTCCGCGTGGTTTAAATTGTGAAGGTCCTTCTTTTCAAAATGCAGCATTTGTATGCCCCTTTCTGTTTTCCGGAATATTTTTTGCACCTGCGTCCGCCACAAAAAAGAGCCTCCCGGGAAGGAAAGCTCCGCTTAGCGTTTGATTACATGGATTTAGAATACGGTTTGTGACAGATCGAATGATCGATGGTTTCATCGGAGCCACCGCTGTACACACAATCGCAGGTATCTAATACGTAAGTATGCTCTTTGGCGTGAATGACCTGACTTCCCTGATGAAATAACAGTTTTTCATCGGCCGGCTGAAAATCACTCATCGAATGAAGCACCACTTCGTAGCCATCGGCGTATTCAATCACCTTGTAATGAATTTCATGACCGTCACTGCTATAGGTCACCTGCGGCTGCGTTCTGCATTTGAATTCCACTAAAGCCACTGTCATCCACCCCCTCCACTTATTTATACCACAGTTTTTTCGGTTCGAGAAGACGCCCGGCCGTTTTTTTCAGAAAGAATTTCCTACTCGTGTCAGTGAAAACCGTTTCTCAGTGTTCCTACTGGAAAAAGAAACCTTCAGCCAATTTCTTCTATATAAATAAAAACAAAAAGCACCCTCTCAGCTCGAGGGCGCTTCGAAATCTCTTAATAAATTATCATACGCTTTGTTTACTTCTCCGTCCGTCACGTCCTGAACAGTGATGACGAGACGCTTTCTTTCCGTCGGCTCTTCCTGCTTCAGATAATCCATGCCGATTTTCCATAACCAGTCCGGTACATTTTCTTCCTTTAAACTTGCTTCGGCTGCCATCGCCGATGTAGTCACCTGCACGAGCAGCACGAGCTCTTCGTCCTGATACACTTCGACTGATTCGCCGGCAAAATGGAGCGGGCGCACGCGGTAGCCTTTCAGTCCTTCCTGAGAAAAATCCGGTTCCTGTGCCATCGTTATCCTCCTTTTATCCAATTACGACTGTTCCTGGAGCGCACTGCTTCCTTCAAGCTCAATGCCTTCCTCATCTGCCCGGGTGATGTAAACCTGGCCGCCAAACTGAAATCCTTCCCGGGTGTAAAAATACAAATCCAGCGCAGGAGAAGCACTGTCAAATGCCTGGTGGAAAAATTCCTCGTTGTCGCAGTCTGTAATGGAGACGGTCCAGCGTTCAAGCGGCCCGCCGCCTGCCTGCAGCTGCCCTTCATTGACATGAATAACTTCATTTGTGGAGACTGTTTTAACAGCCTCAAGTGCTAATGTCGGCATCGCGTCCTCCTGAGTGTCATTCTTTTAAAAAGGCGGCCTGTATAAAACCGCCCGCGGGAAGCGTGAGTTCTATTCGTCTACCTGCCGTTTATATTCTTCATAAAGCTCTTGGCCTTCTTTTGTGATTTTAATGCCGCTGTAAACCGCCTGGTCTTTTTCTCCGGAGGCGTCGTCATACGTAACGTATCCGTGCTCCGCAAGCTCCTGAAAACGATCCTGCTCGATTTCATCCACCGGCGACCATTCGGCACCGATTTCCCCCCGCTCGACTCTTCCGGCCAGCTGGGCCATCGCTTCTTTTCTCGGACTCATGGCTTTCTCTCCTTTCAATCTTTGAGCATCTTTTCACAGCTATAATCCCCGAATTCGAGCGTATTAAACGTTTCCGCGGTTTCCGGCTGGGATGCAAATAAAAAAACAGGCGCCAGCTTCCGCTGTCACCCGTTGTCATGCCTGCTTTATATCTGCACCAGTTCATCGAGACCATCGAGGTGGCAATGGTTCTTCCCGCCGCCTTCAATGTTTTTAAATTGAACGAGCCCCTGATACTCTGCTTCTTCGGTTTTGAACCGGATGCTGATGCTGTTTCGATTGATAAACTCTTCGGAAAATTCCTGTTCTGCGTTATAAATGGCCATCGTCTAGGCGCTTTCCCCGATCCGGTCCGGATCGGACGTTTCGAGATACAAGTACGCAGATTCAAACCGGAGCTCCGATTCGTCGAGTACAATTTCGTTAATTTCCTGGGTTTCCTGTTTCATTTTTGTCGCCCCTTCACTCTAATAGGTGCTGCATGTACCGGCAGAATCCCCGGCTTCTTTTTATCCTATTACACCTGGGCGCCGGTTTGAAACCTCGGAAACACAGCAGCCGGGCTTACTGCTTCCATTTATGAATGACGTAAAAAGCCACTGCCGGGGTCGGAAACTGTGTTAATCCCCACAGGCCCCACTTCCATTTGGCCTTTCCCTGCTTTTCGGCTTCCCGGTAAAGCCACCAGGCCTGTAATAAAAGCAGTGGAACCAACAGCCAGGCGGTATTTCTTTTTTTGTTCATCATCATCTTCCTCTCTGATAAAGACTGGGAGGTGCTTTGTTCATTATACTACGCCAGTGCTTTTAATAGTCCCCCACCTAATAAAAAAACCGGACTTCCTGGAAAAAGTCCGGCCCCGGCCTAAACGAACCGTTTTACATATTGTCCTTATCTTTCCACTGTTCATTTAAAACCGGCAGATCACTTACGACAGATATAATTCGTTCATTTTCCCGAAAATCGCGTATGCCTTTCAGGAGTTCCTCTTCAGTGTTAAAGATATGTTTTTCCCTGGCCGGAAATTTCTCCTTAATGTCTTCTTCTGTCCCTACGAACACTTCATTTCCTTCTTCATCGATCACATAAGAAAATTGAGAGATAGCGCATGCTCCTTTCAACTTCTGTTCCGCCCAAAGCATAACACTCCTCCGTCCTGTTGTATAGGAAACAAACGCGTATCGCCGCAACGTGCATACAGTACCTTTTTTGAAATTACACAGGTTCGGTTTCAACGTCACTGTATATAAAAAGAAACAAAAAGATGCGTGGAACAATTATACCACCGCGTAATGATTCTTTTGAAAAAAGCTACGTAGTGTATATTTTTTGAATACAGTAAATGTACGGTAACACCGAACAACCTTTCATTTGTTATCAGCAGGCGGCTGGTTAATATAAAATATATGTGTTTCCGTGAAGCGTCATTGTTTCCTGGTCAAATGGCATATAGATCCGGTCGTACTTCGGGGAAAACGAGCTGTCATCAAGCGCATGGATGTCAAAGACAAATCCGTCGTCGGTCTCCCAGGTTAAACAGTGCAAAAGGCTCCCCTCGTCGCTTAACAGTACCTGCACATAACGGACATGACGGTTGACATACACGGTAGCCATCGTTTATCCCCCTCTCCTTTATCATACTTCAATTTCAAGTAATAAAGTACTGTTATTTTTCAAATTACAGAATTTATTTTCTGATTCTTTTTAACCTTAGGCAGCTTTTTTCATATTTGTATATCTCCCGTTGCTCCATGTATTGCAGCAGTGTATTTTATATACAACTGTTTCATTTAAAATACATTTATTTAAATGAAGACATAAAAAAACAGCCCGGAGCAATTCCGGACTGCAGCTGTTGCTTTTAATCTTCGATATACGGAAGCAGCGCCTGCTTAAATAACATCGACGCCTGTTCCTCATTAAATACAGTACCTGTTTCCGTTTCCCACCTGCATGTGTTTAAATCCTTCAGATAGGCACTGCGGGGCCGGACGTCGCTGACGTTGTAGGCAGAATCGTTAATACGGATTTTGAAGCTTATTTCGAGAAAGCCTTTACGGGTGAACACCTCGCCGGTTTCAATAATAAGCTCGGAAACGCCGTAAAAATATTTTACATGCTTGTTGCTTTTTACTTTTTCTACCTTTAAATCCGACCGGCCGTTAATGGTTCCCATTAATTCATCGAACATGCCTGTCAGCTCCTCGGAGCAGGCACGTATGCTTTCCATCTGTTTTTCTTCCTCCACGGTGGACGCCTGTTTCTTATTCTGGCGGGCCGTGCTTGATAACTGATGAATCCAATCGTCCATGTAAGACTCCTCCCTTTAGCGCAGAAATTTCATTTTGCTGTTCACGTCATCATCGAGCGGCGCGTAGGCCCCTTCGATGTAGTGCCACTTGATTAAGAATTTTGACCGGACAAACTTTTTCTCGCGCTGCGACTGCAGCAGCTTTTCCCCGTCTTCATCTTCATCGAGCTCGGCTTCGATTTCATGTTCGATCCATATGCCCATCTCATCGATGGAATCGATTTTGACGATAATAAACTTTTCCATCGTTTTAGGCGCAAGAATCAATTGCAGAACTTTATCTTCTTTGGCTATATCTGCGAGGGCGATTCTAACATTTTTTCCTATTGAATTTCGAAATGACATATTTACCTCCTGGAGGAAATTTTTTAAGCTGCTGGTCAGTATCCGGAAGCTTCGAATTCTTTTAGAAGATCTTCGTAGGGAGTAATCAATTTGCCGTTATCCAGATCTTTTTCTGTAATTACCATCCGCTGGCGGTCGCCGGGATTATTTTTCTCCAAATAATCGACCCCGGTATCCCACAGCCAGTGCAGCAGATCTGCTTTGTCCGGACGGTGCGCTGACTCCACTGCTCCGTCGGTCATCTGGATAAGCAGGGCGATCCCGTCAAAATCCATTATCTCGATGGAGTGCGAGGCGTTCAGTGCGTTCGGGAAAAACGGGCGGTATTCAGGATGCTCGTAATACGTGTCCATAAAAATTCCTCCTCTGCGGCTGACATGTTCATTGAAAAAGCACCCCATGCGGGATGCTTTATTAGTACTTGCTAATTTTCCCCTGACCTTTAATAATAATATTTCCTTCCGCTTCTTCATCGCCTGTTTTCGACGCCTTGCCTTTTCCTTCATACTCGACCAGGCTGTTGTCCTTAATGCGGAACTCGTTGCCCTGATCCGAAAACAGCTCCATGCCGCCGGTGAAATTAATCAATTCCGCCTGCCATGTATTGTCGTCTTCGATCGTCAATATACCGCTTTCTATCGGGATTTCTCCCCGTTTATCACACGTTATAAATTGAAATTCCAGTTTTTCCATTCCTATTGTCCTCCTCCATATGCTGTGAGGCAGCGCAGCTTTCATCTGCCAATCCTTCTATTCCCGTCTTTCCCTGTTGTGGCCGGGTTAAAAACCGGGATCCCCAGTTTTTGTGAATGAAGCTACAGTTTTTTTGCCCAGACGATCGTGTCATGGACAGCCTTGGCCTCATGCCGCAGCTCGTTGCTTTTTTTCATACGGTCGATTCTCACAAGCACTGTCGCTGTATGCAGCTTTCCTTCAAACCGCTCCGACAGCTCGTCTGCCACCTTCAGTTCGTGGGATTTTCCCCTGTCCTTCAAATATTCGATAATCAGATTATCCAGCTGTTTTTTCTGCTTTTTATTCACGGTGCTCCCTCCTTTAACGTACGTATTTTAGCCGTTAGTCACTTTTACCCGCTTTTACTGCCGGGGTAATCCTTTTTCTGCGCAGGCTGAACCCCGGTAAACAATTTTAGTTAACATAATTATATTATATAAATTTGAAAAGCAGCGATGCTGGTCAGCTTGCCAGCCATTCCCGCGCCTCCCCTTTTTCTGCCTGTCCGAAGTGCTTTGTTTCCACTCCAGGCAGAAGCTTACCGAAGGCTTCCGCTGCCTTTATGCCTTTTTCATCACTGACAAGCGCCAATTTTTGAAATTCCTTTATGCGCCGGAGCCACTTCAGGTCCTCCATGACCGCCTGTAGCGTCATTCCTTTCCAGCCGCTCATCACTACAAGCAGATTAATCGGAGTGTCGTCCTGCTTCACGGCGTCAAACGATTTCTGGAACGTTTCATAATCGTCCTCTGTCACCTTTCCGCTGATTTCAATCTCGATCATATGACCTGCTTCTGACGAAATAACAGTCAGCACGTTAACGCACCTCCAGTGAGCTTTTATTCGTTGTGATTCCCGGCAGCCTCTTCGCTTAATCGGTCCCAGGACAATTTTTGTGTTCGTTAACAGGAAAATATGCTTACAAACTAGAAGTATGAAGTGTAAGCACCATTATTTCGTTAGGAGGAAGATTATGCATACGATGGACGTTATTTTAGTTGCTGTGGACGGCTCTGAGGAAGCAGATTACGCGTTTGAAACAGCTCTTCCGCTTGCCAAATCGCAGGGGTCGCAGCTTGTAATCACCCACGTCATCAACCACAACGCCTACCGCCCGATGAGTAACTATGACTCCTCCCTCATCGGCGAAGTGGAAAACGAAGCGCGTCAGCTCCTCGACAAATACAAAAAGCAGGCGGAGGAGTTTGGTATCACGAATGTGGTGGCTGACATCGAATACGGATCGCCGAAAACGCTCATTCCACGTGAGCTTGTACCGAAATACCACGTTGATTTAATCGTTACAGGCGCCACCGGAATAAATGCCGTAGAGAAGCTCTTTCTCGGCAGCGTTTCCGAGCACATTACAAAAAATGCCGACTGCAGCGTGATGGTTGTACGGTTATAATCCGCGAAACGCCAAAAAACCCGGCGCCTGAAAGAGGCACCGGGGGACTATCATTTTATGACATTAGGCGTGGCTAAAGACGGCATATTTCGCCGGAGCAAAGGTTGTCAAGTGGGCAGTTGCACAGCCTGCGCAGATAAAGCATGTTATGAATAACAATGCGGCCGTTCTTATAGGAAATGACGCCGGCCTTTTTCCACTCGTTCAGGCAGCGGTTCACGCCCTCCCGGGATAAGCCGATGTATTCCCCGAGCTCGGTGTTTGTCAGCTTCAGCTGCAGAACGGTGCCGCTATCCCCATCCGTTCCGTGCGTTGTGCTGAGGCGGATCAGGGTTGAGGCGAGCGCGCCGTTTTTCCCGTACAGCAGCAGATCCCGGAATTTTGACTGCTCCTTTAACGTGTTGCTGCCCATCCACTGCATCATTTTCAGGGAAAAAGTGCCGGATTCTTTAATCAATGCCTCCATTTCTGTTTTTTTAATTACGCCTACCGTACTGGCGGCTGACACCTTCGCCGAAAAATCATGGTGCACCGCATTCAGATTACCATATTCGCCGGCCAGGTCTCCGCTTCCAAGCAGCGTAATGGTCAGTTCCTTTCCGTCGCTTGTGCTTTTTTGAATTTTCACGGTTCCTTCGTAGAGAAAATAGAAATAATCAGAAGGGTCTCCTTCTAAATACAGGTACGTTCCGGCCCGTTTATGCGCCAGCTGCGTGCGCTCCTGAAAACGGTCAAACTCTTCAGGCGACAGCATACTTGCAAAAGATCCGCTCGGTTTCTCGTACATTGAAAGACTTTGAAGGGGCCTGCTCATTATTTCCATCTCCTTCGATAGTATTACCATGATACTATCAAAGGGCATTTTTAAAAAATATAAGGGAAAACCCTTAATTATTTTTTCCTGTTTTTTTAACACTTGATGGTTAATGCTCTAGGCACGTATTCCTGAAAGGCTCCGTGCATAAATGTCTAACCATGCCTAAGAAGGTGACAGCATGATATCAATCGTTTTAGTAAGCAGACGCCCAATCTACCAGAAAGCGTTAAAAATACTGCTCGAGGAAGCTCCTGATTGTACCGTCATGAAGGAAGCAGCCGGCAGGCCATCTGCAGAGGCTTTCCCAACCGGCTACCGGAAGCCCGTCTATGTTATTGATTCGGGCACGCTTTCACCAGAAACGTCCATCTTCGAACGTCCCCTGGTTCCGGCCGTATTTCTAGTCTCCGGGGAGGAAACGCCTGCTTTCCTGCAGCAGGTATACGAACGCGCCTCCACCGGTTGTCTTTTGCATACCGATCCCCTGGACGATTTATACGGGGCCATCCGGGCGGCCGCCCGGCATAACCGCTACGCCTCTGCTTCCTTCCGGGCCCTGGTGCAGGCCCAAAGCGTTCCTCCTGCCGGCCGCATTCCAAGGCGGCTCTCCCCGAGGGAATGGGAGGTGCTCTACTATATAACGCTTGGATATGCCAATAAAGAAATTGCCGATACGCTCGTCATCAGCGTGAAAACCGTGGAGGCCCACCGCACCAATCTGATGGAAAAGCTCGCGATGAAAACCCGGAAGGAGCTGGTGGAGTACGCCTACCAAACCGGGCTGATTCATTCCAGAAAATAATTCTACTGCTCTCTATGCTCAAGCGGCTGCCGCACAATCAGCACATCACAGATCGCCCGGTGGGCAATGCCCTCCGCCACACTTCCAAGCAGCAGCCGCTCCGTTCTGTTCCTGCCGGACGCTCCGCTCACAATCAGGTCAATTTCATGCTGCACGGCGTATTCCTGGGGAATAATAAGCTTTGCCGATCCGTACAGCAGAGACGTTGTTACGTTGGCGACGCCGAGACGCTCCGCCTGGGTTTTGTAATCCTCCAGCATTTTCCGGTCATCGTCCTCCATGAACTTCTGCACATCAGTATTGAGAACGGTAGAATACAGTAGGTTGGAGTTGTATACGTGCACGATAAACAATTCCGCCTTCGTCTGCAGCGCGAGCTGGACGCCCTTTTCAAATGCCAGCCCCGCTTCCTCGGAGCCGTCCACGGCTATCAGAATTTTTTTGTGTCCGCCTTCGCTTTCCCTCCGGACGATAAGCACATCCTCCCTGGCCCGGCGAAGAACGCCGCTCGACACGCTCCCCATTACCAGCTTTTCAACGGTGCCCATCCCGGAAGCTCCGGTAACGATCAGATCGGCCCCGAAATCAGGGGCGAGCTCCGCTGGGACTGTCGACTTGGGCGCCCCGGAGCGCAGCACCGTCTCCACCTTAGCCACTCCCGCTTGTTCAGCTTCGGCTGCGTACTGCTGCAGCATTGCTTCGTTCTTTTTTTTGGCTCTATAATATTTGTTGGGGTACAGACACAAAAAAACACGCAGACTCCCATATCCGTTATACTTGCGTCGACAAA